>JALZFG010000282.1 GCA_030861645.1 Actinomycetota bacterium | reverse complement strand
ACGCGACGCCGCGCGCCGCCAGCCGGTCGACGTCCGCAGGGTCGAGCTCGACCTCGACCGGGACGCCGCCGGGAGCCGCCCGTGGCTCGGGCGGAGCCTCGACTCCGGCGAAGCCGGCGAGGAACGGCGCCAGATGGCGTCCGACGATCTTCGCAGGCGGCCACCAGAGGGGTTCGGTCGTTGCCAACGACGTCTCCTCGACGACGTCCGTGACCCCGCGCCGGAGATACCGGGGCTGGTGTCCAGTCAGCAGTAGCCCCCGCAGCACGGGACGGAACGGCCGGGCGTCGACGTCCGCCCCGGCGCTTGCCGCGATCGCCTCGGCGGCGGCGTTCGCCTGCTGAGCTGCGATCCCTCCCTGCTTCACGGGAAACGTCGTGATGTCGCCGGCTGCGAACACGTCGTCACGGCCGCGGACCCGGCAGTGCGGATCAACTGGCAGGAACCGGTCCAGCGTCTGCGGCAGCCCCTCGATGCGCGGTCCACGGAGCCGCGGGAGCGCGACGACCCGATCAGCAGCGATCGTGCGGCTGGGGGTGAGCAGGAGCTCGCCGTCGACGAACTCCGCCGGGTAGGCCGCCGTCTCGAGCCTCACGCCGCGCTCGTCCAAGAGGTCTCCCAGCGCATCCACGGCGGCCGCGCCGAAGAGCTGGAGCGGCTCCTCCTCCGGCGTGACGAGGAGGAGCTCGACGCCCTCGATCGCTCGCGTCGCGAGGTACGCGCTCGTCAGCAGCGCGAGCTCGTACGCCGGTAGCGACCACACCGCGCCGCCCGGGACGGCGAAGGCAACGCGTCGCACGTCGCCGGCCGCGAGCTCGTCGAGGAGGCCTCGGATCCTCTCGACGTCTGCGGGGCCGCGGAACGTGAGCGCGCCCGGAACGGCGACCGTCGGAACGGCTCCGCACGCGACCACGAGCGCGTCGTAGCGAACGGCGCCGCCCGGCGACGTCTCGGCAATGCGATCCCCGACATCGACGCGGATCAGGCTTCCGAGCGTGAAGCTCGCGCCCGCCACGGCCGCGAGCTCGGAGAGCTCGAAGCGCCGGACGTCGCCCAGCCCGAATGGCTCGGCGACGGAGAGCGGCCGGTACCAGAAGTGCGTCTCCGGCGTGAGCAGCTCGACGGTGACGCGATCCTGCGCGAGTGCCCGCAGCGCGAGCGCGGCCTCGAGTGCGGCGACCCCGCCGCCCGCAATCAGGACTCTCGTCCCGTCGGCGCTCACGGACGGGAGCTTCGTCGCTGCGCATTCGCGTCCGCGTCCGCGTGCGACCGGACGCGGATCCGGGGAAATCCGCAACCTTCGCCGGCCAGCCGCGGAGAGTCCCGGGGGTGGAGCGGCGGCGCACGCTCACGCCGCGGCCGCCTCGACCTTCTCGAGCGCGTGCGATGCCTTCTCGTCCTCGAGCAGGTCGAGCACCGCCTCTTCGACCGCGCCCTGCGTCGCCGGCTCCCCGAGCTCCGCGTCCTCTCCGAGCGCGTCGAGCGCGCCGCCGATCGTCCACCCGGTCTCGTACCGGTCGAAGACGCGAGGGTCGATGTAGGAGGCGCGGCAGACGGCCGGCGTGTTGCCAAGGTAGTAGGCGACCTCGTTCACGGCGCGGGTCATCGCCCGCTTGCGCGCGGTCTTCGACGCCGCGGCGCGTCCGGAGACCGCGAGCGCGACGGCCGCGAGGACCGTCGCGTGCCACGTCCGAAAGTCCTTCGCGGAGAAGTCCGCGCCGGTGACGGCCTTGATGTACTCGTTGATGTCCGCGGAGCGGACGTCGCGCCAGCCGCCGTTCTCGCGGTACGCGAGCAGCTCGGCACTCCCGCCGCGCCGGCGCTTCAGCTCGCGCACGAGGTCGAAGACGTCCTCGTCGACGACCGACTGGACGCGGCGCTTGTCCGCCTTCGACTGGTAGTCGAAGACGACGACGTTCCCGTCTAGGAGTTTGACGTGCCGCTTCTGCATCGTCGCGAGCCCGAACGTCTCGTTCTGCTCCGCATAGTCCTCGCCGCCGATCCGGAAGAAGCCGCGGTCGAGCAGGCGAACCGCGCCGCCGAGCACGCGCTCGCGCGTCAGCTCGTTCTGCTGCAGGTGTCCGGCGGCGACGGCGCGCAGTCGCGGGAGCGCGCGTGCGAACGCGACCATCTCGTCGAACTTCTGCTGGTCGCGCCGCTCGCGCCAGCGGTCGTGGTAGCGGTATTGCTTCCGGCCGGCCTTGTCGACGCCGACCGCCTGGATGTGGCCGTTCGGCCATGGGCAGATCCAGACGTCATTCCAGCCGGGCGGGATCACGAGCGCCGCGATCCGCTCCAGCGTCTCCTCATCGGTGATTCGCTCGCCCGTCAGCTCGTCCACGTACCTGAAGCCACGACCGTGGCGGAGACGGCGGATGCCCGGAGCCGAGCAGTCGGTGCGGCGGAGGCGAGCGCCGCGGCGCCTTCCCGGCCGGGCGAGCGCGTTCTCGTCGTCGCGCAAGGCGGCGCGCGAGCCGGAGCTACGTCGTTCATGAGCTGTCGCAGCGATGGCTACCCCTCCGGCGGCGAGACGTCCTCTGCCCTCGCCGCTCCGGACCTCGAATCCACCGGCCATGGTAGGCGAACGTCGCCCCGGCCCTCGCTCGCGGTCGGGGGCGAAGACCACGCTCGCCTCGGCGGCCTCGTACTGCTCCTCACAGGTTTGACGGCCGAGGCGACGTTCGCCTACCATGGCCGGTGGATTCGAGGTCCGAAGCGGCGAGGGCAGAGGACGTCTCGCCGCCGGAGGGGTAGCCATCGCTGCGACAGCTCATGAACGACGTAGCTCCGGCTC
>JALZFG010000260.1 GCA_030861645.1 Actinomycetota bacterium | reverse complement strand
TCGCCCGGCCGACCGCCTCCGCGTTTAGCACGTCGAGGAGGACCGGCTGAGCGCCGAGCGTCCGCAGGGTCTCGAGCTTCTGCGGCGACGTCGTCGTCCCGACGACCTCGTGGCCGGCGTTCGCCAGCAGCGGCACGAGTTCCCTGCCGAGTACGCCTGATGCTCCTGCGACGAAGATCCTCATTACTTGCTCCTTTCGTTCGATTCGTGCTCTGAGACGAGGACGACCCGACGGCTGTGACATGTCACAGACACTCGTGCTATCTCGTCTAAAGGCACATGCGAACGGAGGCGCCGTACGAAGAGCTGAGGCCGCTGCTGTTCTCGATCGCCTACCGAATGGTCAGCAGCGTCAGCGAGGCCGAGGACATCGTCCAGGAGGCCTTCCTCCGCATCCACCGGGCGGAGGCTGAGGGGACGAAGGTCGACTCGCCGAAGGCGTACCTGTCGGCCGTCGTGACGCGCCTCAGCATCGACCACCTCAAGTCGGCGCGCGCCAGCCGCGAGCAGTACGTCGGGCAGTGGCTGCCCGAGCCGCTCCTCACCGACTCGGCGCCAGACGCCGCCGCGCAGGCGGAGACGGCCGACTCCCTCTCGATGGCCTTCCTCGTCCTGCTGGAGAGCCTGACGCCGGTCGAGCGAGCCGTCTTCCTGCTGCGCGAGGTCTTCGACTACGACTACGCCGAGATCGCGAAGATCGTCCAGCGCAGCGAGGACAACTGCCGGCAGCTGTACGTACGTGCGCGACGCCACATCGCCGAGGGACGACCGCGGTTCGAAGCCTCGCGCGAGCAACGCGACGAGCTCGCGCGGCGGTTCTTCGCCGCGGCACGACTGGGCGACACGAACGCGCTGGTCGAGCTGCTCGCCGCGGACGTCGTCGTGTACGGCGACGGCGGCGGCAAGGCGCCGTCCTGGACGGAGCCGATCTACGGGCGCGAGCGCGTCGCGAAGCTGATGGCCGGCATGCTCGCGCAGGTCGCGCGGCTCGGCGGGTCGGTGGAGACGACCGAGTTCAACGGTCAGCCGGGCGTCATGTTCGTAGACGAGGAGGGCCGCATCGCCGCGGTCATGTCGCTCGAGATCGCCGACGGCGTCGTCCAGACCATCCGCGGGATCACGAACCCGGACAAGCTCGCCCACCTCGGCACGGTCGCCGACCTCCGCGCGATCCTGCGCCGCGGGCGGACGGCCGAGTAGGATCAGCCGTCCATCGCAGCGGCGCGGGCCAGGCGGCGCTGGGCGAGCCGGTCAAAGCGATCAGCCGAGACTGCGATGGAGCACGAGCGACCCCTCGGTTCGAGGCACGTCCCGAGTTCCGATTCTCGGCAGCCGTTGGCGCTCAAACGGCCGGTATTGGGAACAGGTTTTGGGTCAGTTCCCGAGGCTTGTTTAAGAGGGCCGAGGCGCGCGGCGCCGCCACGTCATGAGCCGGTCTTTCGGTCGAGGTACTGGAGGAGTTCGTGTGCTGCGAGTTCGATCTCCTTGTGCCGCCACTCCGCGGCACGGTAGTGGCAGGCGATGAGCCCCATCCGGTGCAGGCGGCGGAAGTCGCCGTAAACGAACGCGTAGTGCGCCTTCGTCTCCTCGGCCGCGCCCTCGGTGAGGCCGAGGTGCCAGGCGGCGTACTCTTCCCAGGAGTGGGTCTTCAGGAAAGCGTTCTGCTCGCGCGCGCGCGGCTGCACGTCCTGCCAGCGTGAGCGGAGCACGTACTGGCGTGCGTCGATCAGCCGCTCCGCGTGCCTGACTGCGTCCTGGTTCAGCGTGTAGGCGGGCAGGCGCGCATTCTCGCCGAATCGCGCGTCCGGGACGTGCGACACTGAGCCGCTTGACGATGTGCGATGCGGCCGCGCTTGGCAGGTGTCGAGTGCCCGCCAGCGGTTCCAGACGGGAGCACGACGCCATGGTTGGTGCCACGAGTCAACCGCCGCATGCAGATCTCAAGGGCATCCCTGTGGTTCGACAGCGCGAGCAGAACGCCGAGAATGCGAACCCGAGAAGACCCACGGGTCCCGACCGCTCGAGGGATCATCGAGGCAGACTGCGTTGCCGGCCTGTTGGGCTGCTCCGCAATGCCGCATACGACGGGCTGCGGAAGGCAACTCGCGCGGAGCTGCACGAGTCCTTCGCCGCCTCGCTCGACGAGCGCGGAAGCGGAACCAATCCGGTCGAGCTGGACGAGATCGGGCACCCAGCTCGAGCAGGGCTTGGCGGCGAAGTCGGGAGTCAGCACCACAACGACGCGCCCCTTAATGAAGTCGTGGCGGAAGACCGGCAGGTCGCGCGTGTCCTCGGCGAGCCGCAGCGCCTCCGCACTCCTGCAGCGCCACCCCGTCCGTCGTCATAGCGCGGGAGATCAACGAAGAAGGGCGTCGGTCTTCGCCGCCATGATGAAG
>JALZFG010000256.1 GCA_030861645.1 Actinomycetota bacterium | reverse complement strand
GGCTCACCCAGGCGTGAAGCTGTCGCGCGGCGAGTCCGCCACGGCGCGACGAGCGCACGCACATCAGCGTGGTCGTCGCAGGCGGCGCTCACGTCGTGACGATCGCTGCGGCGTCGTCCGCCGTCGCTGAGTGCTGTGGCACGCTTACGCCGTGTGGAGGCCGGCGCTGCGCCAGCGGTTGCCGAACGACTGGCGGCCGCCTCCAATCGGGCGCGAGACGGCTGTCCTGGTGCTGGCGCTGTATCTCGCCGCTCTCTTCGTCGTCGGTGTCGCCGAGGACGGGTGGAAGGCGTGGGGAACGTTCGGCGTCCCGCAGTGGACGGAGCCGTTCAGCGACATGTGGTCGATCACGTCCGGTTGGGAGTGCGTTCGCCGGAACATCGACGTCGTCCCGAACAATCCCTGCGATCCATGGGGGAGATACGCGAATTACCCGAGTCTCTGGATGCTGCCTGCCCCGCTCGGACTGGCGGCGGATAGCGCCCGCTACCTGGGATTCGCCACCGCCGTCGCGTTCCTCGCCTCGGCGATCTCGCTGCTGGGCGCCGCGTCGTGGCGCGCCGGCGTCGTCTTCGGGCTCGCCCTCTGCTCGCCTCCGGTCATGCTCGGCGTCGAGCGGGGCAACGCCGATCTCCTCATCTTCGCGGCCCTGGTCGGGGCACTCTGGCTGCTCGCCGCGTCGCGCGCGGCGTCGCGGGTCGCGGCACACGCGCTGCTGCTCCTCCTCGCGATGCTCAAGCTGTTCCCGGCGTTCGCCTTCCCGGCGCTCCTCAGACAGCGCCGCCGATGGGCGCTCGCCCGCGCTGCGCTCGTAACCGCCGGCTTCGCGGCCTACCTGTTCGCGACACGCGACGAGATCCAGCAGATTCTCGACGTCCTCCCCGAGGCCGTCTGGGCGCACTACGGCGCGGGGGTTGGGGTCGACGCTGCGGCCGAACGGCTGAGCCCGCACCTGGGCGCGCTCGCCGTTCTCGAGATCGACTGGGTTCACCGCACGGTCGAGCTCGGCGTCCTCGCTCTCGGGCTCGCGGCCGGCGTCCTGCTGGCCTTCCGCTCTCGCGGTCGCGTGCCGCCGCCGGACGACGGCGGCTCGCGCCGTGAGCGCTTCCAGGTCGATGCGTTCGTCGCCGGCGCCGGGATCTTCTGCGGCACGTTCGCGGCCGCCGAGAACTGGGACTACCGGCTCGCCTTCCTCCTGCTGACGCTGCCGCAACTCCTCTGGTGGGCTGCGCGCCGAGACGCGGCGCCGCTTCCCTTTCCGCGAGGCGCGGTCGCATGCGTGCTCGCGACCCTCTGGCTTAGCTTTCCGGTACCGGCGTACCGCTCGCCGCTCAACGATCCGTGGAACAGCGTGATGTCGTACTTCGCCTGGGAGGAGCTGCTCAACTGGCTCCTCTTCACGTACCTCGTGGCCGGGGTTCTCGTGACGCTCGCCGCGTCGTGGAGCCCGGCCCGCGCGCCGCTCGGCCGCCGCTTCCAGCCCGCGCGCACCGTTCAGCGATCGCTCTCGTAGCTCGCGGCGTTGCGGCGGGCACCGCGCCTTCCTTCCAGAGGAGGCGGCAGGAGGTTCACGCACCTCATCCCTCGGGCTGAGCTCCGATGCGATTTGCGGCAATGGCGATCCGTTACGCTCGCGAAGTGGCAGCGGCGCGTTTGCGACGCCCGCGGCGTCGTTACCGACGCGCCGACCGCGACGGCTTCCTCTCGATCTCCTTTCGCGGCGGGTCGTGAACCCGCGCGCGGCTCAGTGCGAGCAGCGAGGCGCGTGAGCTCCTTGACGTACCGCGAGCGCCCCGCCGCCGGCGATCCGGCCGGCCTGGTCGTCCTCCACCACGGCCGCGGCGCCGACGAGCGCGATTTGCTCCCGCTCGCCGACGTGCTCGACCCGGAGCAGCGCCTGCACGTCGTCACGCCGCGTGCGCCGCTCACCCTTCCCGGCTCACCCGGCTACCACTGGTACGTCGTTCCCCGCATCGGGTACCCCGACCCGGAGACATTCCACGCCGCCTACGCTCAGCTCGCGGACCTCCACGACGAGCTCTGGCGGCGGACGGGGATCACGCCCGGAAAGACGCTGCTCGGCGGCTTCTCGATGGGCGCGGTGATGAGCTACTCGCTCGGCCTCGGCGCGGGGCGCCCGGCGCCCGCGGGGATCCTCGCGTTCTCCGGATTCATCCCGGTCGTCGAAGGCTGGCAGCCCGACCTCCCCCGCCACAGCCCGCGCGTCTTCATCACGCATGGCCGCAACGACCCGATCATGGACGTCCAGTTCGCGCGCCGCGCGAACGATTTGCTGCGCGGGGCGGGCCTCGACGTCGAGTACCACGAGTCCGACGTCGGCCACACCATCGACCCAGCCCACATCCCGGCTGCGACCGCGTGGCTCCGCGCGACGCTCGCGCTCGAGGGCGCGTGAGCACGGAGCCGCGGCACGGCGACCCGTCGCGAGCAGCGCCGGCTCGAGAGCTCGGCACCGATGTCGCAGGGACGCGGTCGCGAACCGCCGTCCGACTCACAACGCTCTGGGGCGGCGAGTGGCTCGGACCGCGTCAGATGCTCTCGTAGACGCTCGCGACCCCCGCAGTACCCCGCTCGCGGGCCAGATGCTCCGCGTACCCGCGCGACCGGAACGCCTCGACCGGATCCGGGTCGAGGCCGCGCTCGCTCCGGAGCCGCCCGACGAGGGGACGCACGTCGGTCTCGAACGCTTCCAGCAGGACGCGGTGGGCGCCGAGCACGTCGCCCTCCTGCTGGGCGCGCCGAAGCCGGTCCGCATCGACAAGGAGTGCCCTTGCGTACGCGGCCTGGATGTTCACGACCGACTGGATCATCGCATCGATCTTGCCTTCGACGTTGTGCGACTGATCGATCATGAAGGCGACGGCGTTGGCCGTGTCGGCCGTTGCCGGATCCGCGCGCGCGCCGGCGATCTCGCGCAGGATGCGGAAGAGCTCGAAGGGGTCGATCGAGCCGACGATCAGGTCGTCGTCGGCGTACTTGCGGTTGTTGAAGTGGAAGCCGCCGAGCAGACCCTCCGAGAGCAGAAGGGCGACGATCTGCTCGACGTTCGTCCCCTGCGGATGGTGGCCCGTATCGACCAGCACCTGAGCCCTGGGACCGAGGCGGCGGCAAACGAGTGCCGCCGTGCCCCAATCCGGGATGTCGGTGCTGTAGAAGGCGGGCTCGAAGAACTTGTACTCGACGAGCAGCCGCATGCCCGGGGGCAGCGCCGCGTAGAGCTCTTCGAGGGAGGCCGTTAGGCGCCCGAAGCGGCCGCGAAGGTCGTCCTGGCCGGGGTAGTTCGTGCCGTCGGGAAGCCAGAGGCTGAGGAGCGACGAGCCGAGCTGATCGGCGATCTCGATGCATTCGCGGCAGTGGTCGAGCGCGCGACGGCGGATCGAGTCGTCGGGATGGCAGAGGCTTCCGAGCCGGTACTCGTCGTCGCCGAACAGGTTGGGGTTGACGGCGCCGATTCGGATGCCGCGCTCCTCCGCGTACCGGCGCAACTCGCCCCAGTCGTCGACGCGATCCCAGGGGATGTGGACAGCGACGCTGGGGCAGCAGTCGGTGAGCTCGTGGACGAGCGCCGCGTCCGCGATCCGTTCCCAGACCGTCCGCGCGGCGCCCGGCCACGGGTACACGTGGAAGCGCGTGCCCGAGTTCCCGTATCCCCAGGACGGCGTCTCGATCTCGAGCCGCCGCAGCTCGGCGAGTACGCCCTCCTCGGTCACGGCTCCTAGTCTGACGAAAGCGCCGCAACGGGCCCAGGGCGCGGCGCGGCCTGCGAGTTGCCGGCCCGCCGATCGTCTTCGCCGCGGGGCGGCGCCGCGCGGACACCAGCGACGCGTTGAGCGAAGGGCTCTCCGCCCTTTCGAAAGGACAGCGAAAGCGATTGACAGGAACGGAAACCGTGTCGTAAGGTGGCGCGCGCAGATCTGGAGGCGTGTGGCGTCGTACGAGCGGACAGGTCTTTCGCCCAACGACCGAAGGCAGGAGGTCCTTCGTCTCCTCGAGACGCGTGACTCGGTCCACGTTACGGAACTTGCGAACGCGTTTTCAGTTTCCGAGGTGACGATTCGCAGCGATCTCTCCGAGCTCGCCCGCCAAGGTCTCGTCGCGCGAGTACGCGGTGGAGTGCGCTCCCTCCAGCAGGGGCAGTCGGAGCTCTCGTTCGATGTTCGGCTCCGCGTCGACGCGGATCGAAAGCAGGCGATCGCGCGCGCGGCCGCGGCGATGGTCGACGACCGGGAGGCGGTTGCGCTCGACTCGAGCACGACTGCGTACTACCTGGCTCTCGAGCTGCGCTCGAAACGCGATCTCGTCGTCGTCACCAACGGGTTGCTGATCGCCGCAGCACTCGCCGACGCCCCCGGCGTCACCGTGCTGCTCACGGGCGGGATGCTCCGCCTCCCGTCGATGTCGCTCATCGGGCACCTGGGCGCCGACGTCCTGCGCGCGGCGAGAATCAACAAGGGATTCCTCGGCGCCAGGGGCCTCACGCTCGAGCACGGGTTGATGGAGCTCAACCCCGACGAGATCCGGATCAAGCAGGAGATGGCGAACGCCTGTGAGCGCGTCATCTGCATCCTCGACAGCACCAAGTGGCACCGCGCCGCCCTGCTGTCGTTCGTCCCGGCGGACGAGGTGGACGCGATCGTCACGGATTCGGACGCGCCGCGCGCGCAGGTCGAGGCGTGGCGGGCACGCGGAACTGAGGTCGTGACCGCCGACGTCGTCTCGCCCGCGCGGGTGCCGATCCGGCCGCGTGATCTCCGTCGGGCGCCGCCCGGCGAGGACGGCGGACGCGAATGACGACCCTCGTCGCCGTCGACCTGGGTGCGCAGAGCGGGCGGGTCGCCATGAGCACCTTCGAGGGCGAACGGCTCTCGATCCGGAGGCTCCACAGCTTCCCGAACGTTCCCGTCCGCGTGCACGAGACGCTGCATTGGGACGTGCTCCGCCTGTACGACGGCGTGCTCGAGGGCCTCCGCGCCGCCGCGCGGGAGACGAGCGGGCGGGTCGACTCGGTCGGGATCGATACGTGGGGCGTCGACTTCGCGCTCCTCGACGGCCGCGGTCGACTCGTCCAGAATCCCGTCCACCACCGCGACGCACGAAGCGGCCGCGGCATGGAGTTCGTGCTTCGACGTGTTGCCGGCCGCGAGCTCTACGAGCGCACCGGCATCCAGCTGATGCCGATCAACACCATCTTCCAGCTCGGGGCGATGGTCGCCGAGGACGACCCCGCCCTCGAGCACGCCGAGACCCTCGTCCTCGTTCCCGATCTCTTGAACTACTGGCTCAGCGGAGCCGTCGCCTCCGAGTTCACGAACGCGACCACGACGGCGTGCTTCGATCCCCGCGCCGGCATCTGGGCCGCTGACCTCCTCGCGCGACTGCGTATTCCCACGCGCCTCTTCCGTGAGATCGTGCCGCCCGGGACGGTGCTCGGCCGGCTGCGCGACCACGTCGCGGACGCGACTCCGCTCGCCGCGACGGCGGTCGTCGCGAGCGCGACCCACGACACGGCGTCGGCCGTAGCGGCTGTCCCGTTCCGGCGCAGCGATGCGGCCTACATCAGCGCAGGGACGTGGTCGCTCGTCGGCGTCGAGATCACCGCTCCGCTGATCGACGACAGCACCTTCGCCGCCAACCTCACGAACGAGGGCGGCGTCGGGGGGACGTTCCGGCTGCTGCGGAACGTGACGGGCCTCTGGCTCGTGCACGAGTGCCGCCGCTCATGGGCTCTCGACGGTCTCGAGTGGAGCTTCGACGAGCTCGTCAGCATGGCCGAGCAGGCCCCGCCCATCGCCGCCGTCATCGATCCGGACGATCCATCGTTCGCGCCGCCTGACGACATGCCGAAGCGCATCGGCGACTACTGCGCGCGGACGGGGCAGACACGTCCCGAGAGCCCGGGGGAGGTCGTCCGCTGCGCGCTCGAGGGCATCGCGCTCGCGCACCGACGCGCGATCTCGCAGCTCGCCGCCGCGCTCGGCCGCGAGCCGCCCGAAATCCACGTCCTCGGCGGCGGCGCGCGCAACCGGCTTCTGTGCCAGTGGACGGCCGACGCGACAGGCCTTCCCGTCCTCGCCGGCCCGGCGGACGCAACGGAGATCGGCAACCTGCTCGTCCAAGCGCTCGCGCTGGGCGAGCTGGCGTCCGTCGGAGAGGCGCGCGAGGTCGTGCGAGCGTCGTTCCCGCCGACGCTCTACGAACCGAGCAATCGCGACCGCTGGGACGAGGCATACGCGCGCTTCGAGGAGATCGGGGCAAACGCCCGCGCCGCCGAGGAAGCGCTGACGCGATGACTGCGACGAAAGTGCTCGGCCCGATCGCCGCTCCGGCCGACCGCTGGAACGCCGCGGAGGCACCCGGGC
>JALZFG010000220.1 GCA_030861645.1 Actinomycetota bacterium | reverse complement strand
GTCGTGGTCGACGGAGGCACCGCTCCGGATGCTGCTGAACAACCTCGACCCGGAGGTCGCGGAGCGGCCGGAGGAGCTCGTCGTCTACGGCGGGTCGGGGAAGGCCGCGCGGAACCACGAGGCGCTGCGAGCGATCGTCCGGGCGCTCCTCGCGCTTCGCGAAGACGAGACGCTGCTCGTCCAGAGCGGGAAGCCGGTCGGCGTCCTGCGCACGCATCCGGCGGCGCCGCGGGTGCTGATCGCCAATTCGCTACTCGTGCCGCGCTGGGCGACCTGGGAGGAGTTTCGGCGGCTCGAAGCGCTCGGCCTCACGATGTTCGGGCAGATGACCGCCGGGAGCTGGATCTACATCGGAACGCAGGGGATCCTCCAGGGCACGTACCAGACCTTCGCCGCCGCGGGCCAGGAGCACTTCGGGTCTGCCGACCTGAGCGGGCGGACGATCCTGACCGCGGGCCTGGGCGGGATGGGGGGTGCGCAGCCGCTCGCGGCGACGATGGCCGGCGCGGCCGTTCTCTGCGTCGAGGTCGACCCGGCACGCATTCGGCGCCGGCTCGAGACCCGCTACCTCGACGAAGCGACCGAGTCGCTCGACGACGCGCTCGCTCGCGTTCGCCGGGCCGCGAGCGAGGGGCGGCCGTGCTCGGTCGGGTTGCTGGCGAATGCCGCCGACGTCGTCCCCGCGCTTGCGCGCCGCGGCGAGCGCTTCGATCTCGTTACGGACCAGACCGCGGCGCACGATCCGCTGAATGGATACATCCCGAGCGGGCTGTCGATCGAGCAGGCAGCGCAGCTGCGGGTCTCGGATCCGGCCGAGTACCTGCGCCGCGCCCGCGACTCGATCGCGCGCCACGTCGAGGCGCTGATCGAGTACGTCCGATCCGGGGTCTATGTTTTCGATTACGGCAACAACCTCCGAGGGGAGGCGTATGAGGCGGGTGTAGCGGACGCGTTCACATACCCGGGCTTTGTCCCGGCCTATATCCGGCCGCTGTTCTGCCGCGGCATGGGGCCCTTCCGGTGGGCGGCGCTCTCGGGCAACGGCGCGGATATCGCCGTCATCGATCAGATGCTGCGGGAGCAATTCCCGGGTGACGCGATCCTCCAGCGCTGGCTCGAGCTCGCACCCGCGCGGGTCGCGTTCCAGGGTCTGCCCGCGAGAATCTGCTGGCTCGGGCTCGGCGATCGCGCGCGGGCGGGGCTCGCGATCAACGAGCTCGTGCGCTCCGGTCGCGTTGAGGCCCCGATCGTAATCGGACGCGACCATCTCGATTCCGGCTCGGTCGCGTCGCCCTACCGCGAGACCGAGGCGATGCGGGACGGCTCCGACGCGATCGCCGACTGGCCGATTCTCAACGCGCTCCTGAACGTCGCAGCGGGGGCGACGTGGGTGAGCGTCCACCACGGCGGCGGCGTCGGGATTGGGAACTCGCTGCATGCCGGCATGGTCGTCGTCGCCGACGGGAGCGATGCGATGGACGAGCGGCTCGAGCGGGTGCTCACCGCCGATCCGGGGATCGGCGTCCTCCGTCACGCCGACGCAGGATACGACGAGGCGATCTCGCTGACGCGCGAGCACGCCCTCGCGCCGCCGACCGATTCGGCGTAGCGGCATCGAGTCGCCACGGGGCGGGCGAGCTGACGATCTGGGACGGCGCGATGCGCCAACGGCGCTCGAGCGGATCCGAAGCGCCAGCGGATTGCGATGGCGCGGTCGCGAGGAAGACGCTGGTTCCGTGCGCCGTCGCACGCGCCCCGCCCGGTTCGCGGACCTCGCGGCGCCGCGGCGACGGGTAACGTCGGATCGTGCCGGCGCTTCTCGTGCGCGATCTCGCGCAGCTCGCGACGCCTGCCGGGCGGGGCGCCCCGCTTCGCGGAACGGCTCTCGACCGCGTGGAGGTGGTCGAGGACGCGTACCTGATCTGCGAGGACGGCCGAATCACGGCGACGGGCGAGATGCGACGCCTGAGCAGGCTGCCCGGCGAGGTCATCGAGCTCGACGGCCGCGGGCACTCGGCGGTTCCCGGACTCGTCGACTGCCACACCCACGCGGCCTTCGTGGGGGATCGCGTCGAGGAGTTTGCTCTCCGCGCCGCCGGCGCGTCGTACGAGGAGCTCCATGCGGCGGGCGGCGGAATTCTCGCCACGGTTCACGCCACGCGCGAGGCCGGGAAGACGCGCCTTGCCGAGGCCGTGCACACGCACAGGCGCTGGATGCTCCGCTGGGGCACGACGACCTGGGAGGGGAAGTCGGGATATGGCCTCGACGCGGAGACCGAGCTCGCCTCCCTCCGGGCGGTGCGCGCTGCTGGCGGGGTTCCGACGTGGCTCGGGGCGCACGCGGTTCCCGGCGAGTTCAGCGGAGCGGGCGCCTACCTCGAGTTCGCGCTCACGGAGGTGCTCTCGCGCGCGGCGGAGCTCGCGGAGGCGGCCGACGTCTTCGTCGAGCGCGGCGCCTTCGGCGTCGACGACGCCCGCCGGTACCTCCGCGCCTGTCGCGACGCCGGCCTCGCCCTCCGACTCCACGGGGATCAGTTCGCCGAGCTCGGGGCGGTTGGGCTCGCGATCGAGCTCGGCGCGCGGTCGATCGACCACCTGGAGGCGACGCGTGAGCGGGGCATCCGCGCACTCGCCCGAAGCGACGTGGTCGCGGTGCTGCTTCCGGCAAGCGCGCTCTTCCTGAGCCGAGCGATGCCGCCTGCGCGGGCGCTCGTCGATGCCGGCGCGGCCGTCGCGCTCGCGACGGACTTCAATCCGGGCAGCGCGTTCTGCGAGAGCCTGCCGCTTGTCTGCGCGCTCGCCTGCACTCAGCTCAAGCTGTCGCCGGCCGAGGCGCTGGGCGCATGCACCGTCAACGCGGCGCACGTCCTCGCTCGCGCGGCGCGGAAGGGGCGCCTGGTGCCCGGCTACGACGCGGACGTCGTCCTCCTCGACGCGCCGGACTGGCGCTACCTCGCCTACCACCTCGCGGGTGACGTCGTCGACCGCGTGATCGTCGCGGGAGAGGTGCGCTGGCCGACGACGGCCGCGGCCAGCGCCGGCGATTGACCGTGCGCCTCCCCGGCGAGCTACCCTTGGTGCGATGCCTTCGCGGAAGCAGCGCCGCCGCCGGCAGAAGGAGCGGCGGCACGAGTACGAGTACATCTACGTCGACGAGCAGGGACAGCAGGTCGCAGTCGAGGAGCCCGAGCCGGCAGCGCCGGCGGGGAACGGCGCGCGCCCCGAGACGGGCGCCGGCGCCCGCGCTCGCCGCGACGGACGCGCATCGAAGGCGCCGAACCGCAAGATCGACCCCCCGTCCTGGCGGCGGGTCGGAAAGCGAACGCTCATCTTCGCACCGCTGATGTTCGTGACGATCACGCTCCTCGACCGGAACCTCGGCATCCTGGGGCAGCTTGTCTTGACGCTCCAGATGCTGCTCCTCTTCATCCCCTTCAGCTACCTCATGGACCGCCTGTTGTACCGCCGCTACGTCCGGCAGACAGACGCCTCGGGGCCGGCCGAACCCTCTCGCCGCCGCTCCTGATCCCAGGGACGCCCCGCGTCTCGTGCGCGGCCTGCCGGGTCGACCGGGAGCGACTGCGGGCACTTGGAATGGCGGCGAGACGCGGCCCGCGTCTCTTCCCGACGCGGCTCGTCGCGCTACTGCCTCTCGTCGCCGCGATAGTGGCCCTCTCCGGGCCACGGCGCGAGGAGCAAGAGCAGGCGGGCCCCGCGGGCGCTCGAGACGGCGTGCCGCTCGTTCGGCTCGAAGAAGAAGAGCATGCCGGGCTCGGCGAGCACCGTCTCGTCGGCGGCCTCGATCTCGGCCGTACCCTCGACGACCGCGACGAACGCGTGCTCCTTGACCTGGTGATCGCCGAGCTGCTGGCCCGGACCGATCCGGATGACGACCGCGCGGCCCGCGTCGTCGCTCCGTACGACGGCCGGATCGCGTGTCCCGTCCGGCGCGTCGATCGACAGCAGGTCCCAGCGCTCCACGGCCCCGCGATCCTACCGGGAGGGCGCGGGAGGCAAGGCTAGACTCACCGGCCGTGACGCTGGCCGTCGACCGCTACGAGCTGGGCCAGATCGGGACGAACTGCTACGTCGTCCGGCGCGACCGCGGCGTGCCAGACGCGGTCGTGATCGACCCGGGCGCCGACGCCGCGGATCTCCGGCTCCAGCTCGCACGCTCGGGCGCGCGCTGCGCGGCGATCCTCGTCACGCACACGCACTGGGATCACATCGGCGCCGTGGCCGACCTCGCCGAGGGGACCGGCGCGCCCGTGTAC
>JALZFG010000210.1 GCA_030861645.1 Actinomycetota bacterium | reverse complement strand
CGGCCCGGCTTCCGCAGGCCGAGTACGTGGAGCTCGCGGGGCGCGGGCACAACCTGATGCTCGAGGCCCCCGAGACTTTCGCCGCCGTCGTGCTCGAGTTCCTCGAGCCGTTCTCGTAGCCTGGCCGGGTTGCGTGTCTACCGCACCGCGGACGAGCGCTTCCGGAACCCTCCCGGGCTACCGCTTTCCTCCGCGCTACCTCGAGCAGGACGCGGATGTTCCCGGAGCTCGTCCCAACGGCTCACGCGCGCCCCTCCGCGCCGGCGATGCTCGCGGTGCGGAGGGCGCTCGAGAGCTGGACGAAGCCGGCCCTCGTCCTCTTCAGCGACTCCGACCCCATCTTCTCGCCACGCGCCGCTGAGCGCTTCGCCGACCTGATCCCGACAGGTACCGGGTCTTGCAGTGCAACAACGCTGACCCCCCGCGCTCGAAGCGCTCATCCCCGACCAGGTACACGAGCCGTTCCCCGCCTACCGCGACGCGCGACCGCTGCACGAGATCGGGGGCCAGCTCGTGTGCGCCTCCTCGAGCGTCAGCCGCCCCTGCGCGCGCAGGAGCGCCTATCGCCAGCGTGTTGCGGCGCAAGACGCGGTGAGACGGAGTCGGGAGCGCCGAGCCGGCCGAGACCGCGCCCGCGCCCGGGCACTTCCTGCAGGAGGACAAGGGCGACTGGCTGGGCGAGCGAATCGCTCCCTGGCTCGCTACCCGCCCCGACTCCGCCTGAGGGGCTCCTCGTCCACGTAGACCTTCTCGCCCCGGAAGCGGCGCCGCTCGGCGTCCCACGGAAAGAAGATCACCACCGTCCACACGAGCTGCTCGCCCGACGCCGCATACTCGAGCCAGTCCCGCTCGTGCGTCGCGGTCACCCGCGCCTCCTCGCAGACACCCTGCGGACCGATGACGATGTCGGTGAGGTCGAAGTGGATGTCCGGGAACGCCGTGAGCAGCTCGGTGTAGAAGCGCGCGGCCCCCTCGAGCCCCTCCCAGCGGTGGCCGCTCGGGCGCAGCTCGTATACGCAGTCCTCGGTCAGCGTCGAGATCAGGCCGGCGAGGTCGCGCTGGTCCTCCGCGACCGAGTGGCGCTTCCAGAGCTCCCGGATCTCGGCGTAGAGCTCGGGGGTCACATCTCGCCGCATCAGCTCCACGACGGCGTCGTGCTCGACGTGCTGGATCTGGCTCATCGGTCACCTCTCTTCGGGACGTCGGTGGACGGTCGGTCCTCGTAGCTTCGCGCGTAGCGGTCGAGGTAGGCAGGGTTGGAGACGCGGAGCTTCGTGGCGACGTGCTCCTTCAGCACCGCCAGGGCGTCCTCCGGCACCTCGCCGGCGCGGATCCGGCCCGCCAGGTCGCGCAGCTCGTCCTCCTCGAGCCCGCGGTCGCCCGCGTCGAGCTGTCGCTGCGCGATCGCCAGGGCGTTCATCGCGACCAGCGTGCGGAACCTCAGCCGATGATCGTCGAGGAGCGGCAGGATCTCCCCGGCGAGGAACTCGCGGACCGCCTCGAGCAGCTCGGCCGGTGTTGGCCGGTCGTGCCTCACGCCGCGCGCTCGATCAGGTCGAGGAGCTCGTACTCCATCTCGGCCGCGATCCGGCCGAGAACCGCGTACTCGACGCTGCGGTCGAGGCCGGTGAGGTGGCGGCGGCACTGCGTCAGGCAGCCGATCGCCCACTTGGCGTTGCCGAGCACCTCCCACCAGAGGAGCTCGTCGCTCGAGACCTCGAGCCTGGTCAGCTCGGCGTAGCGACGGAGGTACGGCTCGACGTCGCCGACGCCCCCGAGGCGCTTCTCGTCGGCGCCGAAGCGCCACGCGCGCACGAGCGGCCACGCGAGGTCCTCGCGCGGGTCCGACAGATGCGCGAATTCCCAGTCGAGCAGGTACTCGAGCCCGCGTCCCGAGACGACGACGTTCCCGATCCTGAAGTCGCCGTGCGCGACGACGTCCGACAGCGGCTCCGGCCGGGTCTCGCGCAGCCACCAGAGCCCGTACTCGATCGCCGGATGCGGCTCCCCGACGGAGTCGAGCTCGCGCTCGAAGCGCTCGAGGACGTCGCCCGAGCTCAGGAACGGCAGGCGCTCGGGCGGGATGGCGTGGATCTTCGCGAGCTCGTCGGCGAGCTGGACGTCGAGGTGCGGGGGCGGGTTCCTGACGATCCGGCGGCCGATCGTCTCGCCGTCGACCCGCTCCATCGCGAACGCCTCGCGCCCGCCCAGCTCGCCCAGGTAGGCGACCGGCCGCGGCACGCGCACGCCGGCCTCCGCGGCGGCTTCGAGCACGCGAAACTCGCGCTCGAGCGAGAGGGTGCCCTCGTGGATGACGCCGCCTCCGGCGCGGCGGACGAGCAGCCGTGAGCCGTCCGCGTCCACGGCCCACGCTTCCTTCGAGGCGCCGCCGGGGAGGAGCCGCATCGTCTCGACGCGCAGCCCGAGCCTCGCCTCCAGCTCTCCCGCCCACGGAACCTCGCTCACGAGACGGACTGCCCTCCGTCGACGACGAGTGTGTGCCCGGTGACGTAGGCGGACGCAGGCGAGGCGAGGAAGACGATCGCGCCCTTGAGATCGTGCGGCCCGCCGACCCTGCCGAGGGGGATGTGCTGGGCAAGCTCGTCGCCGTGGCGGTCGAGGACCCAACTCGACATGCCGGAGGGGAACCAGCCGGGCGCGATCGCGTTTACCCGGATCCCGTGTCGAGCCCACTTGCAGGCGAGGTCGCGCGTGAACGCGATCACGCCGCCCTTGCTCGCGTGGTAGACGACGGTGTTCACGATCTCGGGCGGAGCACCGCGGAGGCCGGCGACGGATGCGATGTTGACGATCGAGCCTCCGTCCCGCTCGATCATCACGCGTCCTGCTGCCTGCGCGAACAGGAAGACGCCGGTCAGGTTGACGTCGATCACCTTCTGCCAGCCCTCGAGCGGCATCTCCTCAGGAGGTGCTCCCCAGACGGTGCCGGCGTTGTTCACGAGCACGTCGAGGCGTCCGAGCTCGGCGAGCGCCGTCGCGACGACGGCCTCGACCTGCGCCCGGTCGCGCACGTCGCACGCCAGCCCGAGGGCGCGTACGCCCAGCCGCTCGAGCTCCACCGCCGCGCGCTCGCACCGCTCGGCCTTGCGGGCGCAGAGCACGAGGTTCGCGCCCATCTCGGCAAGGGCCTCCGCCATCTGGCGGCCGATACCGCTGCCACCGCCGGTGACGATCGCGGTCTTGCCCGAGAGGTCGAAGAGCTCGCGCGCGTGCACCGGGCGTTCCGTCTACAGCGCGAGCTCCGCCACGGCCCGGAGCGTCTCCGTGTCGCGCGTCGCGACGAGCAGCGTCGTCGCGCCGGACTGCCGCCATGCCGCGAGCCGGTCCGCGATCCGCTCGCGCGGTCCCACGAGCGCCATCTCGTCCACGAGCTCGTCGGGAACGGCCGCGGCCGCCTCGCGCTTCCTGCCGGCGAGGAACGCGTCCTGGACCAGCTCGGCGGCCGCTTCGAAGCCGTAGCGGCGCGCGAGCTCGTTGTAGAAGTTCAACCCCCGGGCGCCCATGCCCCCGATGTAGAGCGCGTAGTACGGCTTGAGCGCGTCGCGGGCCGACT
This sequence comes from Actinomycetota bacterium, assembly GCA_030861645.1. Lineage (GTDB taxonomy): Bacteria > Actinomycetota > Thermoleophilia > Gaiellales > Gaiellaceae > JALZFG01. The sequence continues at coordinate 2,214 of JALZFG010000210.1, read as the reverse complement.
GGAGATCGTCGGAGAGGAAGGCCGGAACGCTCGGCGCGATCTCGAGGCCGTCCCGTGCGAACGGCGCCGGGAACGCGTCCCGGGCCCGCTCGGGCGAGAAGAAGAACGGTAACCAGCCGTCGGCGATCTCGGCCGCGAGCTCGACGGAGCGCGGCCGCAGCGAGGCGAGGTAGATCGGGATCCGCGTGCGGAGCGGATGGGCCATCAGCCTGAGCGGCTTGCCGACGCCGGTCGCATCCGTGCCGCGGTAGGGCAGCCGGTAGTGCTCGCCGTCGTACGCCAGGACCTCGCGGCGCACCGCGGCGCGCACGATCTCGACGTACTCGCGCGTCCGCAAGAGCGGCTTCCCCCAGGGCTCACCGTGCCAGCCCTCCACGACCTGCGGCCCGGACGTGCCGAGGCCGAGTAGGAAGCGGCCGCCCGACATCAGATCGAGCGTGACGGCGGTCATCGCGGTGTTCGCCGGCGTCCGCGCGGGCATCTGGAGAATCGCCGACCCGATCTTGATGCGAGTCGTCGTCGCCGCGAGCCAGGAGAGGACCGTGACGGCGTCCGTGCCCCACGCCTCCGCAGCCCAGGCGGAGTCGTAGCCGAACCCCTCCGCCTCCCGCGCGAGCGAGACGAGGTCGCTCGGGTTCGTGCCCGGGGGCGCGTAGCCCATGTAGAAGCCGAGGCGCATGCCGTGCGATGCTAGACCCGTGGCAGTCAGCGAGCTCGCCCCACCGCCCGCCGTTGTGGAGCTGCGCGAGCGCTACGCCACCTTCATGGAGAAGCACGTGTACCCGAGCGAGCCGGACCTCGACCGGGAGGACGACGAGGCGCAGGCGCTCGTCGTCGATCTCCGGGCACGCGCGAAGGAGGAGGGCTTGTGGGCTCCGCACCTGCCGCCGGAAGCGGGCGGCACCGGGCAGGGCTTCCTCGTCTATGCCCACCTGAACGAGGAGATCGGGCGCAGCATCTGGGCCCAGCTCGTCTTCGGCTGCCAGGCACCGGACGCCGGTAACGGCGAGATCCTCCACCTCTTCGGCACCGACGAGCAGAAGGAGCGCTGGCTGAGGCCGCTCGTCGCCGGCAACGTGCGCTCGTTCTTCTCGATGACCGAGCCCGACGTGTCGGGCTCCGACCCCACGGGGCTGCGAACGCGCGCGATCCGCGACGGCGACGACTGGGTGATCGACGGCCGCAAGTGGTTTTCGACGGGTGCGGAAGGGGCGGCATTCGGAATCGTGATGGCGGTGACGGATCCGGAGGCCGAGCCGCACCGGCGCGCGAGCCAGATCATCGTCCCCGCAGACGCGCCCGGCGTCGACATCCACCCGGTACCGGTCTTCGGCCATCGCGGGCGCGGCTGGACGACGCACTGCGAGGTCGGCTACCGGCGCGTGCGCGTGCCGGCCGAGAACACGCTCGGCGCGCCCGGCGACGGCTTCCGCATCGCGCAGAAGCGGCTCGGCCCGGGGCGCATCCACCACGTCATGCGCTGGCTCGGACAGATGCAGCGCGCGTTCGAGCTGTTGTGCCGACGGGCGCTCGAGCGCGAGGCGTTCGGGTCGCGGCTCGCGGACAAGCAGACCGTCCAGAACTGGGTCGCCGACTGCGCCGCCGAGATCCAGGCCTGCCGGCTGATGACCCTCCACGCCGCGCACTCGATCGACCGGGGCGACGAGGCGCGGATCGAGATCTCGCTGATCAAGGTCTACGCCGCGCGGGTCCTGAACGAGGTGATCGATCGGGCGATCCAGGTCCACGGCGCGCTCGGCCTCACGAGTCAGACGCCGCTCGCCTCCATGTACACCCTCGCGCGCGGCGGGCGTATCTACGACGGGCCGGACGAGGTCCACCGGATGGTCGCGAGCCGTCGGATTCTCGCGGCCTTCGAGCAGGGCGACCGCTGGCGTTTCTCGTGAGTCACGCCGGCGAGAGCGGCGGGGAGACGCCCCCCGCTCCCGCGACCCGCGCTCCCGGCACGCCGCGGAAGCGGTAGCGCTCAGGCGGACGACCGGGCTGACAGACCCACGCCTGCCCCGTGTCCCCGCTTGCGAGCGTAAGCGCGACGGCTTCGGCAACCTCCGCAGGCCGCAGCAGCGGGAAACCGGCCGCGGCGAAGCGAGCGTGCTCGTCGGGTCGGAGCAGGGGCGTGTCCGTGAATCCGGGACAGACGGCGTTGATCCGCACCCCGCGCGCCGCGAGTTGTGACGCGGCGCTGCGCACGAA
>JALZFG010000205.1 GCA_030861645.1 Actinomycetota bacterium | reverse complement strand
CGTCTGGGACGCGCTCGGACAATTCGCGAATGTCGGGGGGCCCTGGGAGCAACAGACAGAGGCCGCCGAGCAGGCATTCCACCATGCCCGGCTGGCAGGCAGGGAAGAAGCCGCGCCGAGGTCCGGACTATCGCTCGTCTTCGGCCCGCGGCCGGCGGACGCGGCGCTCGCGGCGCTGCCAGACAATCCTCCACCGTGGTACCTGCTTGTGCTCGCGGTCCTGCTCGCCATGCTCGGGCGCTTCGACGAGGCGTGGGAGGTCGGCCAGCCGGCGGCCAAGCGCTACAGCGAGATGACGGGAGAGCTCGGTCCCGGCGAGCTAGTCCTCGCCGACGTGGCCCGGTACGCGGGCGATCACGCTGCCGCCGCGCGGCTTCTCCGCCGCGGCTGCGAGCGGCTGGAAGCGGCAGGGAACATCGCCGAGCTGTCGACGTACGCGCCTATCCTCGGCCGCGAGCTGTGCGCGCTCGGTCGGCACGAGGAGGCGGAGCCCCTCGCGCGGCGCGGCCGCGAGCTCGGCGACGAGCACGACGTTATGACGCAGGTGCTCTGGCGGCAGGTGCAGGCGCTCGTCCACGCTTCACGGGCAGAGCACGATGAGGCTGACCGGCTCGCTCGGGATGCGGTGGCGGTCGCCGAGCGCACGGACGGGCTCAACCTGCAGGGCGACGCGCTCTGCGACCTCGCGGAGGTGCTGGCCGCCGCCGGCCGCATTGACGAGGCAGCCGCGGCGCTCGAGCAGGCGCTCGAACGCTACGAGCGGAAGAAGAACCTCGCCACGGCCGCGCAGGTGCGGCCGAAGCTGGAGGCGCTGCGCGAGGAGGCGCGCGCGTGATCACCTGCCCGAGCTGCGGCCAGGAGACGCCGGAGGGCTTACCGCGCTGCGCGAACTGCGTGCCGCGCCATGGGCGGTTGGCCCCGAGAGCCACGGCGTCGCCGTAGTCGGACACATTCCGTCGGGCTTGCCGTCGGTTGACGTTCCCGCTCCGCCTGTCGCGAGATCTTCCAGCCGGTGCCGGCCGCAGTGGGCATCTTCGCCGTCAGCTTCGCCGACGAGATCCTCACGGCCCGATCGTTCGCCGGGAAGCGGGGCCAGCACGTGCGCGCCTGGCAGGAACTGCGGAGCATGAGTGCGGCGAACGCGGCCGCAGGACGGACGTAGGGCTTCCCGATCGGAGCGAACGGCTCCCGGACCGCGGTCAGCGACGTTATGGGTCCGCGCACCAGTTCGCCGGGCTCGTCGGCGCGGGCGCGGGCGCGCTCATCCTGCTCTTCTTGACGCACGCGATCACGTACGGTCGGGGCGACGGTCGACGATCCGGGATTCGTTTCGAGGCGCGCGCGCGGCCCACGCTTCGAGGCGCTCGACGAAGACGACGACGTCGTCTACTCGCAGCCGCTGTAGCGGGCGCTAGTGCTGCTCAGCCCTCGATCCGGAGGATTCATGCGGCGCGCCCTTCTCCTCCGGTCCGTCCACCAGCACAGGCACGCCACAAGCCTCGATGTTCTCGTCGTGCCCGTCGCTCGGCGCCACGGTAGAGACCGGCGCGTACTCCCCGGGCGTGCGGCCAGAACGTCGTTGCGTAGCCGTCACGAAGAAGCTGAAAGCGGACGTCTACCTGCCCGACGGTGATGTATCTGAGCAGGCGTCCGTCCGGGTCGCTCGCCGGTTGCATCGGATCGCGCTCGAGCGAGACTCTGGACGTTCCTAGAAGTTCGCGTGCCGCGTCCTTCGCCTGCTGGTAGTAGCACTCGCCCCGCTCGGGAGCGTCGATCCCGAGCAGGAGCACCGTCGCTTTCGTGGTCTCGACTGTGTCCCCGTTGATGGTGTGGTCTACGTAGACCTTGTCCCAGCCGTAGTAGGCGACGTAGGCACCTGAGCCTGCCGCAAGCACCAGAGCCAGCGCCGCGAGCGGGACAAGAGCCTTCTCGAGCACTGCGTCCCTCGAGGGAACGAGACGCCTGCTACGGAAGCCGCGTCACGTCTCGTCCATGCCCCAGATGGAGCGGGCGAGCGCGATCGGGCCGAGCGAGCCCGATTGAGCTTCCGAGGAGATGTGCACGTATACGGGATAAGAGCCCAGCTGCATCTCCACGCCTCCCGGATTCGCCTGGCCGGCCCGCTGCCGCCGTTGTTGTGAATGATCCCGAGGTCGTGGTACGAGATCGGACGGCCCCGGAAGAGCGAGCGCATGACCGGCCCCCGTCACCGAATAGACCCGCGCCCACGACGGCACCCTGATCGTGCGCGCAAGCGCGAGAACGAGGCGAATCCATTCTTCTCCCTCTCGTCGCACGCGGCGCAGCTTATGCCGTTGCGGTCAAAGGTGCCGCGCGCGCGCCGAACTCGTGAGGCAGTAGCGAACGACCGCCGCGGCGTCGTCGCTTGAGCTCTTCTACCGGCTCGTCTCGGAGGCCGTGATCCCGAACACCAAGTCGAAGTACAACGCGCCCTCACTGCGCGGACCGCAGAAGCGCGCTGAGAGGGCTGGTTCCCTGACCTGTTCGACCGCACGCGCTCAATCCTTCGCCAGGTCGTCCAGCCCGAGATTGCTCGCGAGGACCCACGGGCCGTCCTGCTCTACGGAGGCGGCTTCGACCGTCGGCGGTCATCGCGCGCCGTGGAAGATCGTCTCCGCGTCTTCGCGGCTGGGGAGCACGCCGCCGCGTTGCGTGGTCGACCACGAAGTGAGCGGCGCGTCCGTCATGGCTCACCTCGAGACGAGCTGCTGCCCGCCGTCGATGTCGAAGGTCGCCCCCGTCACCGCGGTGTTCGTCATGAGGTGCACCGCGAGTGCGGCAATGTCGGCCGGGCCGACCACGCGCCCGATCGGCAGGGTCGCACGCAGCTGTTGCCGGCGCTCCTCGAGCCGGTCGCCGAGGAGCGCCGCGGAGAGCGGCGTGTCCACGAATCCGGCGGCGATCAGGTTGACGCGCACCGGCGCCAGCTCAACCGCGAGGTTTTGGACCAGCGCCGGCAGGCCGAGGGTGAGCGTACCGATCACCGACAGGCCGACGGCCGGGCGGCGGCCGTCCGTGCCGGCCATGAAGAGCAGCGTCCCTCCGGGTCGGACTTTTTCGGCGGCGAGGCGGGCGACCTGGAGCGGCAACCAAAGATGCGCGTCGACGGCGCGCCGTGCCTCGTCGAACTCCATCTCCGCGAGGCGTGCGTAGTACGTGCCACGGCCGGACAGCCTCAGG
>JALZFG010000197.1 GCA_030861645.1 Actinomycetota bacterium | reverse complement strand
GTCCGGCGCCTCCTGGCGGCGGACGACCCGCGTGAAGTGCTCCTCCGCGCGCCGTGCCGCCTCCTCGCCGTGCGAGCGGGCGACGACGAATCGCGCGAGGCGAAGCTTCGCCTCGAGCGCGTCGCCGGCGAGCGGATCCTCGTCCGACTCCATCACGAGCGCGTACCAGGTCGGTAGGAGGTCGTCGGGGATCCGCATCGTGGGGCCGAACTGCTCCTCGGGCGGCGCCGTGAGCGGGATGTTGTTCCCGACCGACGAGCTCATCTTCTCTCCGTCCCACGAGACGAGGAGCGGCGTCGTGAGCGCCACCTGGGGCTCGAGGCCGTACGCCTGCATGACCTTCCGACCCATGAGGAGGTTGTAGAGCTGGTCGGTGCCGCCGAGCTCCACGTCGGCGCGCACGGCGACGGAGTCGTACCCCTGCGCGAGCGGGTAGAGGAGCTCGGAGACCGAGATCGGCTGCCCGGCGTCGTAGCGCTGGCGGAAGTCGTCGCGCGTCAGGAGCTCGGCGACCGTCGCGACGCGCGTCAGGCGCACGATCTCCGCGAAGTCGAGCTTCGCGAGCCACTCGCCGTTGTAGCGCACCTCCGTCCGCGCGGGGTCGATGATCCGGTAGGCCTGCTCGACGTAGGTCTTCGCGTTCCGGTCGATCTCCTCGTCGGAGAGGACCGGCCGCTCGGTCGAGCGGCCCGACGGGTCGCCGATCCTCGTCGTGTAGTCGCCGATGATGAGGACGCCGCGGTGGCCCGCGTCCTGGAAGGCGCGCATGCGCTGGAGCGGGATCGCCCGGCCGACGTGGATGTCGGGAGAGGTGACGTCGATCCCGAGCTTCACCCGGAGCTCGCGCCCGCTCGCGAGCTTCCGCTCGAGATCGCCCTCGGGTAGGACGTGGACCGCGTTTCGCGTGAGCTCGGCGACGTCCATCCGCGGCGAGTGTAGACGGGCTCGAACCGCCGGGACCGCGACTACAATCCGCCCTTTCGTGCGGTTCCGAAGGCGAGAGAGCAAGCAGCGGACGCGCCGCGTTCGTAAGCTCCGGCTCCTCGCTCTCGTCGCGGTTCTCGGGCTCGTCTGCAGCGTCTCCTTCGTCTACGGGCTCGTCACTGCGCTCGCGAGCGAGATCCCGGAGCTCGACCCGCGAAACCAGGTCGCGCTAGAGCAGGACGGCTACATCTACGCGGCCGACGGCAAGACGGTCCTCGCCGTGCTCCGCGGCTCGGAGAGCCGGCGCGTCGTCGGCTCGGACGGCATCGCCGAGGTCATGAAGCGCGCGATCGTCGCGGTCGAGGACCGCCGGTACTGGGAGCATCGCGGGGTCGACATCCGCGGGATCGTGCGTGCCGTGTGGGCCGACGTCCGCCACAAGGACTTGGTCCAGGGCGGCTCGACGATCACGCAGCAATTCGTGAAGAACACGTACACGAAGAACGACCGGACGATCAGCCGGAAGCTGAAGGAGGCGGCGCTCGCGTGGCAGCTCGAGCGCCGCTGGTCGAAGGACCGGATCCTGACCGCCTACCTGAACACCGTCTTCTTCGGAAACGGCGCCTACGGGGTCGACATGGCGTCGCGCGTCTACTTCCACAAGCCGGCACGGGACCTGACCCTGCCCGAGGCGGCGCTCCTCGCCGGGATCCCGGCGAACCCCGCTGCGTTCGACCCCGTCGTGAATCCGCAGGCGGCGCGCAAGCGGCGGGGAACGGTCCTCCGCCTCCTGCTCGAGCAGGGCCAGATCACGAAGGAGGAGCTCGAGCGGGCCGAGGCCGCGAAGCTCCCCGACCCGGAGTCGGTCCGCGTGCCCGGGAGGCGCGGCGAGGCGCCCTACTTCGTCGAGTACGTGAAGCAGCAGCTCGTCGACCGCTTCGGCTCCGGCGAGGTCTTCGGCGGCGGCCTCAGGGTGACGACCTCGATCGACCTTCGCCTGCAGAAGCTCGCCCGCGCCGCCGTCGCGAAGTGGCTCGGCGCCGCGAAGGGGCCGTCCGCCGCGCTCGTCGCGATCGATCCGCGCGACGGCCGCGTGCTCGCGATGTACGGCGGGTCGAGCTTCAAGGAGAGCCAGTTCAACCTCGCGGTCCAAGGGGAGCGTCAGGCGGGCTCCGCCTTCAAGCCGTTCGTCCTCGCCGCCGCGCTCGCAGAGGGGATCTCGCCCCAGACGACGTTCGTCTCGAGGCCGACGACGATCGACCTCGGCGACCGGGTCTGGTCGGTCGCGAACTACGAGGGCTCGTACCGCGGGACGATCGACCTCACCGAGGCGACGACCTACTCCGACAACGCGGTCTACGCGCAGCTCACGTCGGTCGTCGGGCCGCGGAACGTCCGGCGGGTCGCCCACGCGCTCGGCGTCCAGAGCCCGCTCGACGACTACTTCGCGATCGGCCTCGGCGTCGAGGCGGTGAACCCGCTCGAGATGGCGCGCGCGTTCGCGTCGTTCGCGAACGACGGCGCTCGGGTCGACGGCCGCATCCTCGGGAACCGGCCTCGCGCCGTCGTCAGGGTCCGGGACGGACGGCGCACCTACGTGAACGCCCCCGTCGAGAAGCAGATCCTCGAGCCGAACGACGATCGGGTCCTTACGGCGATCCTCGAGGACGTCGTGCGCGACGGGACGGGGAAGCGGGCGGCGCTCCCGGGGAGGCCGGTCGCGGGGAAGACCGGGACGACCGAGAACTACGG
>JALZFG010000158.1 GCA_030861645.1 Actinomycetota bacterium | reverse complement strand
GAAGATCGAAGTTCAGCCCGGTATCGTGGAGCTCGTCGAGTGCCCTGCGAGCGGGGGGATCCCGCAGCAGCCGCTCACGCGGCATCGTCGGCCTCGTCGACGCGCCGGGTATCGATCTCGATGCCGCCGCTCCTACGGCCGCCGGAGAGGCGCGCGACTCGCTCGAGGAACGAGATCCACATGTGCAGCTGAATCTCCTTCGCCATCCGCAGCCGGTCGTACAGCAGGTTGCAGAGCCAATCACCGCTGCGCGCCCAGGACTCGATGCAGAAGAGAAGCTCGCCCTCCTGCCGCCCGGCGCGGAACTCGATCTGGCCAGCCTCGAGGTGTCCGCTGAGGGTCGCGAAACGGAACGACGTCTCGGTCACGTCGACGACCCGCACCGGACCATCCCACGGCCCAGGCATCCGGACGACGAACTCGTCGCCGAGCCGCATGAGGCGCTCGTCTCCGCGGACCTTCTGGAAGCGCGCGAACTCGGTCGGTGCGACGCGGTTCGGGTCGGCGCTGACGCGCGCGACGACCTCCTCAGGAGAGAGGCGCGGGTTGCGGATACGCGCGCGGTACCTGCGGTGGAACAGCGGCCCCACGCCCGCCTCGGCTGGCTGCAGCTCCTCGTGGCTGACCCGCGACGGAAGCGGTGGCGGGCGGTCCTCGAGCGGCGAGCCGGCGGCCTCCCGGCGATGCATCGGGGTCGTGCGCCACATGTAGTTCCACGAGGTCAGCGCTACGCCCAAGGGCCAGACGGCAGCGGCGGCGAGGCGGCGGCCGAGTGTCGGTCTTCTGGGCATCGAGACTGGGTACCCCGCGCCGTCGTGCATGAACCGCCGGCGACCGGGTACGTCCACTCCGTGCTCTCGAGGCTCCTGCACGAGCTCGGCGTGCGTGGCTGGCACCTCCATGTCGCGTCCCTGGCGTCCGTCGGCCTCTGCATCGGGCTCTGGATCCGAGCGAAGACCGTCGACCAGGACGAGCGCGGGAATGCGGAGCGCCGCGCGCTCTTCGTCGGTCTGTGGCCGCCGATGTTCTGGCTGATGGGGAACTCGCTCGAGCAGCACGAGCGGCCCGAGCGCCGGAGGAGCTTCGCGCTGCTGCGCGCTTGAGGTCCACTCGAAGCCGCCGCCACCCCCTCGAGCGCCCTCGCTGGGGCGGCGGGCGATGTCGTCGCGACTCCGCGTCGCGCGAGGCGCTTTCGGGTCTTGCGCCGGGTTCTCTGGGACGTCGGGCTCGCTACCATCCCCGCCGGCATGGTCGCTTCGCTCTGGACGTACCTCGTTCCCCTCTACGTCCTCGGGGCACTTCTCCTCCTGTTCGGCGTCGTCGCTGTCCTCTCGCGCATTCGCCGCGGCCGCTACCTGCGACCAATCGTCTCCGGGCTCGCGCGCGTCCCGCTGATCGGCCGCGGACTGCGCCGGCTCTCGACGGCGGCGTTGGAGCGGTCGAATCCCGAGCTCGCGAGCGCGGTCCGCAAACTCGAGCGCTACGGCGCGACGAAGGATCCAACGCGTGCTCAGAAAGCGATGAGCCAGCTGACGGCCGCCGAGCGGCGAGCGTACCTGGAGGCTGCGGGCGAGCAGGACTCACTGCCCCAGCCCGCCAACCGCCAGCAGCGCCGGCGGATGCAGCGCGCCCGCAGGGGCCGCTAGGCGCCGGGAAGCAGACGCCGGAAGACGCCGCGGCCAACCTCCGTCGGCCGCTGCTGCTCGCCCATGAGCGCGTTCAGCACCAGCGTCGCGCCCGTGAGCGCCGGAATCGTCCACTGCATGATCCGCAACTGGCGCTGCGCCTTGGCGACTTCCTCCGGAGTCTGTGGCATCGGCTCGGCTCCGCCGGCGACCGGGACGTCGCCCGCACGCTCCACCTTCTTGCCGAGCGCGCGCGCGTACCCGGTCGCGCCGAGCGCGGCGAGCGTCAGCGCGCCTTTCGTCGCGGCAGCGGCGGCCACGCCCCTCTGTCCGGCGATCCGGCCTTTGTTCGTCCAGGTCAGCTGGCCGGCGCCGAAGAGGTGGCTGGCGATTGCCGCGCTGTTGACGGGCGTCCATCTCGCCCAGCCGTCGCTCGCGGCGCGCGCTCGCTGCCGCGGGTCGTCGATCTCGCCGACGGCCGCGTTGAGGCCGACGGCGCCCATAAGCGAGCCGCCGAACCAGGATGCGAGGCCGAGATCGTGAAGCGAGCGTGCGACGGTGTCCATGCGTGACATCGATTCCTCCTGTGGTCGGTACGTATGCGTCTCCCGGCGAGCTCCCCCGAAAACATCCGCAAGCGGACGACCGGCGAGCGTTGCCGTTGGAGCGGCGACGGCGTCCTGCCCGCCGCGCGGAGCGAGATCCCCCGCTTCCCGTCATCGTCCTCTTCGTGATTAGGGCGCGCGCGGATCGGAAACGTCGCTCCCGACGATCGAGGAGGGAGGCGGTATGGCGACGACGCCCGAGGCGCTCGAGCAGGAACTGCGCGACGACCTCGCGACGCTCGAGGAGCGCTTCGCCGACGAGGAATTCTCGTCCGAGCTCTACCGGGCGCTTGCGAACAACCGCTGGCGGAAGGAGGGCGGTGCCGAGGAACACGTCTCGCTGAGCTGGAGCCGCGCGGAGCGCCTCGTCAACGAGCTGCGCGAGCGGTTCGGACACGAGCCGCTGACACTCGCGCAGACCGGCGGGGAGGGCGAGGTGTCGGATCTCGTGGCCGAGCAGCTCGGCCGCCTCGGCTGGCGCTACGAAACCCTCGACACGTCCGAGCGGGACGAGGCGCACCTGGCCGAGCCCGAATCCGCGCCGCCGGCCGACCAGGGCGCGCGCATGGCGGGCGTGGACGATCCGCGCGGCTGGGAGCGCGAGGCGCACGAGGAGGCCGACCGCGCGGAGGGCCGAATCACGGACTCGTAGCCGGCCAGACCGGTCGTTCGTGCGCTTCGCGGGCGAGGCGGGGCCGCCTCGGCGGCCCCGGCCTAGCCATCGCCTTATCTACGGCTGGTCGCCGCGGCTATTACTGCTCGCCGCCCTGCGACTCGGACCCCGTCTCGCGGGCCTTCTCCTGGACGCTCGACGTGAACTCCTGCCCCTGCTGGCGGCCCTCCTCGCGCACCGTCTCGGTCGCGCTCTGCGCCGCGGACTGGGCGACCTGCTTGCCGCGGTCGAGCGCCTCCTGACCTGCCTCCGCAGCCTTCGACCGGACCTGCTCGGCCGCCGGCCCCAGGCGCTCCTCCTCGACTCGCGTCGACGGCGCGATCAGGCCGGCGATGAAGCCGACGGCGACGCCGCCGATTGCCATTCCGAGCGGGTTGCGCTCGACCAGGTCCTTCGCGCGGCCCGCCCGCTCCTTCACCGCCTCCCGATCGGGAGTCGCATCGGAGACGCGAGACGCCGTGCCGGTGACGCGAGACATGACCTCGTCCTTCTTCTCCATGACCGCGTCCTTCTTGTCGCCGACCCAGTCCTTCGTCCGCGTCGGGACGTCCGCCTTGTAGCTGAGCGCATCGACGGTCTCGCCCATACGCTCACGCGTCTCCTCTATCTGCTCCCGGATCTCGTCTGACCTTTCAGCCATTCCACGTCCTCCTTCACGCTCTCGGCCGTCTTCTCGGGCGCGGGGCGCCCGACCTCCCGAACCTTCTCACGCCCTCGCAGCGCCAGCACGCCGGCGACGGCCGCCCACAGCGCCGTGACGATCAGCGCCGCGGCCCACGCGGGGATCGCCAGGTCGAGCACGAGGATCAAAAAAGCGGTGAGAGCACCGAGGGCGGCGAGACCGGCGACGCCGGCTCCGCCCAGAAAGCCGGCGCCGATGCCCGCCTTCCTCCCCTTCTCCGTCATCTCGGCCTTCGCCAGCTCGACCTCTTGCCGGACGAGCTCGCTGACCTGCTGCGAGAGCTCCTTGACCAGCTCTCCTGTCGGCTGCTGCCGCAGGTCCTCGTCTCCCCGCGTCGCCATCAGAGCGCCCCCCGGTCAGTCTCGTCGACGACGCTCGTCCCGGTCACGTACGGGGTCCCGCTCTCGTCGAAGTCGGTGGCGCCGAGGGGCCTGGACGGCACGTCTGGACGCGTCCCCCCGGTGTACGTCGCCGCGGGATACGTGCCCTCGTACGTGCCGTACTCCGCTCCGTACGTCGGCTCCCGCGACTCGTAGCGCTTCCCGCTCGAGGCCTTGAGGAAGCGGGACGCGAGGAACCCGAGAAGCGCACCCGCGCCGCCGACGAGCCACGGGCGTCGCCTGGCGAAGTCCTCGACGTTGCTCAGGATGGTATCCGCGTCGGAGTCGCGGAGATACGTTCCCAGCCGCTCGACCCGATCTGCGGCCTGCTCGGCAACTCGGGCCTGACCGTCCTTCCCGTCGTTACGGAGCTGCTCTGCCGTCTGCCGGACGGTTCCCGCGAGCGACTGCGTCTGCTCGCCGACCTGCGTCGAGCGCTGGTCAACCTGCTCACGAAGGCGGTCGCTCGCCTTGCCGCGGACCACCTGAGCCTTCTCCTGCACCTGCTGCTGCGCCTGCGAGACCATCTCCTGGCCCTTCTCCTTGACCTGCTGCGTCGTCCCGCCGGCGCCTGCCTGGCCTTGGTCGCTTGCCATGATCCCCCTTTCCGGTTTATCCCAGCGCAAGACGAATTGCCGCGTTAGCGAGAGACGAAACTTCGAAGCGGACACACAGCGACGCCGGCCGCGTTCGGCCCGGTCGAGATCGGCGCCCACATCGCCGCAGCCGAGGTCTCTCTGCGTCAGCCGGTCTCGTCGGCGCCCGCTTCGTCCCCCTCCCCGACCTCGCCGGAGGAGACGCCCGCGCCGCCGACGTCGCTTGCGCCGGGCTCGAAGGCGGAAGGCCGACTGGTCAGGGGATCGCTCGGCGTATCGCCGTCGTCGCCCACGTCGGCCCCAGGCGGCGGTGCTCCTCTCTCTCGCTCGTAGTCGCTCATGCCCAGCGTGTACCGAAGGACTACGACCCGCAAACGTCAGGAACGGCTAGGAATCAGGCGTGTGAGCGACGTCTCGCGCATCGTGCTCGGTTGCGGCAACTTCGGCGGCATCGGCTCCGCCCCGGACCTGTTCGGGCGGGGCGAGTCCGAGGAGGAGGCATTCGCGATCATGGACGCGGCGTGGAACGCCGGAGTTCGGTGGTTCGACACCGCCGACGCCTACGGTGGCGGTCGCAGCGAGCGGGCGATCGGCCGCTGGATCCGCGCGACGAGGAATCGCCCAAGGCTGACGACGAAGACGTTCAACCCCATGGAGGCCGGCGGCGACCGCGGCCTGCGCCGTGACCGAATCCTGCGCCAGGCCGAGTCGAGCCTCGAGCGGCTCGGGGTCGAGGTGGTGGACGTCTACCTTGCCCACGAGTTCGACCCGGACACGCCCGTGGACGAGAGCGTCGCCGCGTTCGAGGAGCTCGTCGAGCGCGGCGTCGTACGCGGCTACGGGGTTAGCAATGTCGACGGCGGTCAGCTGTGCGTCGTGCTCGCATCGGGGAGGCCACAGCTCGTCCAGAACGAGTTCTCGCTGCTCGCTCGCGGCGACGAACGGGACGTGATCCCGCTCTGCGCGCGACACGGGATCGACTACCAGGCCTTCAGCCCGCTCGCGGGCGGGTGGCTCACGGGGAAGTACCGTCGCGGCGAGCCATGGCCACCCGGATCGCGGATGACGCTGCGGCCGGAGCCGTACGCGGATCTCGTGCGCGAGCGGACGTTCCACGCACTCGACGCCCTCGGAGCGAAGGCGGCCGAGCGGGACGTCGAGATGCCAACGCTCGCGCTCGCGTGGGTGCTCTCCGCGCCCCGCCTCGCGAGCGTCGTCGTGGGCCCGCGGCGGCCGGAGCACCTCCTTCCCGCGCTCCGTGCCACCGCGCTCCGCCTCTCCGAGAGCGAGCGCGAGGAGCTGAGAAGATTCTTCACCTGATGGGCTTCGTCGTCCTCACGCACGCGCAAGTCGAGGCGCTGCTGCCGATGAACGAGTGCACCGACGACATGTCCGACGCGCTCGCCGCGATCGCGCGCGGAGACGTGCACAACCCGCTTCGGTTCGTCACGCGCTCCCCCGACGGCGGGAGCTTCATGGGGCTGATGCCCGCGCACCGGGCAGGGGCGGAGCCCGCGTGGGCGCTGAAGGCGATCTGCGTGTTTCCCGAGAACCCGCGGCGCGGCCTCGACGCCCACCAGGGCGCTGTCGTCCTCTTCGACGGGCAGACGGGCGAGATCCGCGCGGTCATGAACGCCTCCGCCGTCACCGCGATCAGGACGGCCGCCGTC
>JALZFG010000155.1 GCA_030861645.1 Actinomycetota bacterium | reverse complement strand
CCCCCCCCCCCCCCCCCCCCCCCCCCCCCCCCCCTCGCTAGCGGTAGCGGAAGCGCTCCGGGAACTGCTTGACGATGCCGCGTGAGAGCATGTCCGCCATGTGCAAGGCCTGGGAGCGGATCTTGTCGTAGGCTCGAACGTCGGCCGCCCAGTTCTGCTCGAGGCGGGCGACGACCTCGTTCGTCGTCAGGCGCAGGTGCTCGTGCAGCATCGCTCGCATCGGCCCGAGCTTCCAGAAGCGCGGGTTCGCCGTGCTCAGGAGCATCGCGATCCGATTGGCGTTCGTCGTCCAGCGCGCCTGCTGCCTCGCGACGGCGGCCTGGTCGCCCTTTCGGGCCGCGCCGATCAGCTCGGCGGCGATGAGGATGTGCTCGCGCAGGAGCGCCGTCAGCCGCTTCCCCGCAGCGGCGCCGTAGAACGGCTTGACTGCGTTGCCGATATCGGTCTGGTTACGAAGTAGCCGGGCAACGGTCGCCTTGGTGTCCGGCGAATCCGTGGTCAAGCTGATGATCGCGAGCCGCGTCCAAGTGACGTGGTCCTCCCAGAGACGCCGCATCTCGTTGCGGAGCGCGAGCTCCGCGTTCGAGACCGCGGTCTGCCGGTGAACCGTCGCTCCGCGCGCGCTTGCGTCGTTCCCGCCGAAGACGGTAAGGCCGACGAGCACAGTGACGATCGCGATCAGCATCGTCAGCGGCAGCGGAACGCCGCGCCACCCGTTCGTCTTCATCAGGCTCGCGTTCTCTTCATCCTTAGCCATTCGCTCCTCCGTCGTGGTCGGTGTCGGGCCGATTGATTTGTGCTGCCCCGGGCGCAGTTCTTACTGGCGCGCCGGCCGCTTGCGGGCGAAGGGGAACGCGACGCGGACTGAAACCGACTCCGCGCGCCCGAGCGGAAGTCGGGGGCTCGACGCGAGACGCGTAAGAAGCGGCGACGTCAGGCCACCAACGAGGAGTGCAACCAATCGCCTCGCGAAAGGATGAGGGCTGTGTACAAAGCGAGCCGGACTCGACACCGCAACCGCCTCGGCGGTCAGAAGCTGTCAAGCTTCGCCCGACGCCCTTCCTGGCCCGTCGACGTCGTCGTGGCGTAACGGGCCCGAGGAGACGACGATGCAGGCTCGAGTCAAGGACAAGCAGGAGGTTGCGAAGGGAACGCTGCTCGTGACCTTCGACCTTCTCGGCGAAGAGGTCAGCTTCAAGCCTGGTCAGTACTTCTTCGTCACGCTCCCGGACGTCGGCCACCAGGACGACAAGGGGCTGCGCCGGCATATCAGCGTCGTCACCTCACCCAACGAGCGGGGAGTGCTCGGCCTCTGCACTCGGCTGCGCGACACCGCCTTCAAGCGCTCGCTCGCGGAGCTTCCCGTCGGGGCGGAGGTCGACGTCGAGGCGCCGAGGGGCACCTTCGTGCTTCCCGCCGAGACCGACCGGCCGTACGTCTTCATCGCGGGCGGGATCGGCATCACCGTGTTCCGCAGCATGCTTCGCTACATCGCGGAGGAGCGGCTGCCGCACCGGGTGACCCTCGTGTACTCGAATCGCGACCGCGACTCCGCGGCCTTCCTCGACGAGCTGCGTGAGCTCGAGCGGGACAACGCGAACTTCCGGCTCGTCCTGACGATGACCGAGGATCGAGGCTGGTCCGGCGAGACGCGCCGCATCGACGGCGACGTGCTTCGCGACCACGTCGGTCGTGACCTCGCTTCGTACACGTACCTCGTCGCCGGGCCGCCGACGATGACGGCGGCGATCGTCGAGACGCTGGAACAGGCCGGTGTTGCTCGCGACCAGATCCGCGCCGAGCGCTTCACCGGCTATTAGCGCCGCGGCCCGTCAGCTGGGGCTGCGAGAATTGCCCGCCCAGCCGTTCCGCCACCCGACGCCAGGGAGACCAAGACCGTGAACGCCGACGACGCGATCAGCTTCAGCGCCGACGTCAAGCCGCTCTTTCGAGAGGGGGACCGAGAGTCGATGGAATTCGCCTTCGATCTCTGGGCCTACGAGGACGTCAAGGAGTATTCCGCCACAATCCTCGAGCGCCTCCGCGACGGCTCCATGCCCTGCGACCGCGCGTGGCCGCAAGAGCAGATCGACCTCTTCGAGCGCTGGATCGACGCTGGCATGCCGGAGTAACTTCAGTCGGAGCGACCACGAGACGCCGTCCGCGAGCGAGGCAGCCGGGAGCGAGGGCGATGCACTCGTCCGCATCTGATCGCCTTTCTCGAGCTTTCGCCCCGCAGAATCGAGAATGACTACGGGCAGGGTGAGGCGGACCGGCACGGCGGACGCTCGCCACGATGGCCACGAGCGCGCAGAGATCCTCGGCGAGCACGGCGCGGTTGGGGCTACCGGCCGACGTTCCGCTTGCACCCTCCGCTCGATGAGGTGCATATGCTTCCGCGCCGCATGAGGGTCGAGAGCGCTTCGAGATCACGCGAGGCGCGAACGGGGGGAGCCGCGTTCGACCGCTGGCCGCCTGCTCGGCGACGAATGACCTCGACCTACTCGATCACCGCCTGCGACCGAGAGCGGCGCCAGTGGGGAATCGCGGTCGAGTCGAAGTTCCTCGCGATAGGCGCGGTCGTGCCGTGGGCCGAAGCCGGAGTTGGCGCGATCGCGACGCAGGCGTGGATCAACGTCTCCTATGGGCAGGACGGGTTACGGCTCCTGCGTGACGGCCGCTCGGCGCAGGAGACGGTCGAGGTGCTCGTTGCGAACGACGAGCAGCGGGACCTTCGGCAGCTCGGGGTGGTCGATGCGGCGGGGCGGGCCGCGTCGCACACCGGAGCCGGTTGCCTTGAGTCGGCGGGCAGCCGGGCAGGCCCCGGGTACACCGCGCAGGGGAACATGCTCGTGTCGGCGGCGACCCTCGATGCGATGGCGCGCGCGTTCGAGGAGGCGGACGATGCTCCCCTTGCCGAACGGCTGCTTGCGGCGCTTGTCGCAGGCCAGGCGGCGGGAGGGGACCGGCGCGGGCGGCAGGCGAGCGCACTGTACGTCGTCGAGCGCGGCGGTGGTTACGGCGGGTCGGATATCGCCGTCGATCTGCGCGTCGATGATGACCGCGATCCGATCGGCGAGCTGCAACGACTCTACGCTCTACACAAGCTCTACTTCGGCAAGACACGGCGCGAGCAGTGGCTTCCGGTCGATGAGCCCTTGCGCGCCGAGCTTCGGGATCGCCTCGCGCGGCTCGGCTACGCCGGCGGCGAGCTCGTATCCGACCTCGAGGCGTGGGCCGGGGTCGAGAACCTCGAGGAGCGCGTGCAGGGCGTCGACCGGATCGATCCCGTCGTGCTGGCCGAGTTGCGGAAGCGGTAGGCGAGCGCACGGGACACTTGCGCACGTGAGCGAGCACGAAGACATCGGCGAGATCAGGCGGGTTCACCGGCAGTGGTGGGCATCGAACCGGGGCCTCGACGTCGAGTTGATGCGCGAGTGCTTCGCCCCGGAGTACCTGATGTGGAACCTGAACGGCCACCCTTACTACAGCCTCGCTGAGAAGGTTGCCCTGTTTGAGTACTACAAGGGGCACCTCGTGCCGACGGAGCCACCACAGCTGTGGGACGTGCGCATCACCGTCGACCACAACATGGCGTACGTCACCTCAGAGGGAGTTCTCCCCATCGTCGCAACCTCCAATGAGGGGTCGGGGTCGTCGCTGATCGACGCGATGGCACGACACTATGAGCGACGCGGCGACACGATTCTCTTTCGCTTCCGCGAAACGACGGTTCTCCGCCGCAATGACGGACGTGGAAATGCGATTTGGAAGATCTGGCACTTCCACTGCTCGCCGCTTGCGCCTGAACACGAGCCTCGACCTGGGTTCGGCGATTCGGCGGTGGAGCGAGGGCGGCGCGGTCGCGTCGAGACGATGCACGGGTAGAGGGCGTGCCGAGCTTCTGGGTCAATGCTGAGCTCGAGTGCGGCGCGGCCCGGGCGGGCCTCGAGGAGGCGCTCGAACGCGCGGGAGCGGCCCTACGCGAGCAGGAGGAGCGCGAGGGCGGTGAGG
>JALZFG010000143.1 GCA_030861645.1 Actinomycetota bacterium | reverse complement strand
AGCGGGTGGTTCGCCTCGTCCGCGCGACGGGGACGACGACCGTCTACACCGAGCCGCTTGCCTCGTCACGGATCGCGGCGACCGTCGCTGGCGAGACGGGCGCGCGCACGGCAGTACTGAACCCGATCGAAGGGCTGACCTCGGAGGAGCAGTCCCGCGGCGAGGACTACTTCTCGCTCATGCGCGCGAACCTCGCCGCGCTTCGCGCCGGGCTCGAATGCCGCTGATCGATCTCTCAGGCGTCGACTTCGCCTACGCGGACAGCGGCCCCGTGCTGTCCGACGTCGACCTCGCGGTCGAGCCGGGTGAGTTCGTCGCGATCGCCGGCCCGAACGGCGGCGGCAAGACGACGCTCCTCCGCGTCGTCCTCGGGCTCGAGCGACCGACGCGCGGGACGGCCCTGCTGTTCGGCGAGCCCGCGACGGCGTTCGGTCGCCGCTCGCGCGTCGCCTACCTCGCTCAGCGCGCGCAGCTCGGCATCGACGCGCCGGCCACCGTGCGCGAGGTCGTGACCGCCGGGCGGATCTCCGTCACGGGGCTGTTCCGGCGCCTCCGCGCGGCCGATCGCCGCTCGATCGAGGAGGCGATCGAGCGCGTCGGCCTCTTCGCTCACGCCGACACGCCGATCACGCGCCTGTCCGGGGGCCAGCAGCAGCGTGCATTCATCGCGAAGGCGCTCGCCTCGCAGCCGGAGCTGCTCGTCCTCGACGAGCCGACGACGGGCGTCGACGCGGAGACGCAGGAGGCGCTCGCGGCCCTGCTCGCCCGGCTGCACGACGATCTCGGCGTCACGGTCCTCTACGTCTCGCACGAGTTCGGCGCCGTCGAGCGCTACGTCGAGCGGATCTTGCTCGTTCGCGGAGGCATCGTGTTCGACGGGCCCCCGTCCGCGCTTCCCGTCGCGTGGCACGACCCCTCCCATGTCCATCCTTGACGCCGACTTCATGCGGCTCGCCTTCGCCACGGGGGCGGTGGTCGGGGTGCTCGCGCCCGTCGTCGGCTTCTTTCTCGTCCAGCGGCGGATGAGCCTGATCGGCGACGGCATCGGCCACGTCGCCTTCGCCGGGGTCGCCGCCGGCTACCTGTTCGACGTGTCGCCCGTTGCCGGCGCGCTCGTCGCTTCCGTGCTCGGCGCGGTCGCCGTCGAGTGGCTGCGCAGCCGGCGCCGGGCGGCGGGCGACCAGGCGCTGGCGTTGCTCTTCTACACGGGAATCGCCGCGGGCGTCGTCCTCGTGTCCGCGGCCGGCGCGCTCGACGCGAACCTGTTCGCCTTTCTGTTCGGCTCGCTGCTCACCGTGACCACGAGCGACCTCGTCCTCGTCGCCGTGCTCGGCGCCGTCGGGCTCGGCGTCATGGTCGCGCTCCACCGCGGCCTCGTCGCGGCGGCGGTGGACGAGGAGGGCGCGCTCGTCGCCGGCGTCCCCGTCGGCGCCCTCAATGTCGCCGTCGCCGCGCTCGCTGGCGTCACCGTCGCCGTCTCGATGCGCATCGTCGGCATCCTCCTGATCGCCGCCCTGATGGTGCTCCCCGTGATCGCGGCCGGGCGAGTCGCGTGGAGCATCCGCTCGGCGATCGCCATCTCGGCGGCGATCGGGCTCGGCGCGGTCCTTGTGGGCCTCACGAGCGCGTACTACGCCGACGTCGCGCCCGGCGGCATGATCGTCCTCACGGCCGCCGCCTCGTTCGCGCTCGCGACCGGCTCGGTGACGCTGCGGCGGCGCGGCCGCACGTAGCAGTCTCGTGCTTGCCGAGCCGCCGGAGCGGCGAGCGAAACGACAACGGAACGGGTGAAGACGAGCTACCGTGCGCGTGCGCGCGTCGAGCGAACGAGGAGGAAGCGCGTGACCGAGCGCCTGGCATACGCAAGCGCACGGCATCCGTGGCGAACGATCGCAGCCTGGCTCGTCGCCATCGTCGTGGCGGTGTTCCTCGTCGGAGCGCTGCTCGGCGACTCGTTGACGACGGAGGGGCAGGTCACGAACAACCCGGAGTCGATCCAGGGCTACGACGCCATCGACGAGCACTTTCCGCGCCGGGATCTGACGACCGAGCTCGTCGTCGTCCGCTCCGAGACGCTGACCGTGAACGATCCCGCGTTTCGGCGGAAGGTCGCCGAGCTGATCGCGCTCGGGCGGCGCACGGGCTCGATCGCCCACGCGCGCAGCTACCTGACGAGCGGCGACCGCTCACTCGTGTCGCCCGACCGCCACGCGACGCTGATTCCGACCCGGCTGAAAGACCCCGAGGACGACAACGTCGACGCCGTCATCGACGTCGTCCGGGAGCAGAACGGCGAGGACGGCTTCCAGGTCGCGATGACCGGCGAGTTCACGACCGACCACGACTTCAACGAGGTCTCGCAGAGCGACCTCGAGGAGGGCGAGCTGCGCTTCGGGCTACCGGCCGCGCTCGTCATCCTCGTGCTCGTCTTCGGCGCGCTCGTCGCCGCGCTCCTGCCGCTCGTGCTCGCGATCGTCTCCATCGCCGTCGCGCTCGGCCTGACCGCGCTCGTCGCGCAGGGGTTCGAGCTGTCGGTCTTCGTCGTGAACATGCTGACCGGCATGGGCCTCGCCCTCGGGATCGACTACGCGCTCTTCGTCGTCTCGCGTTTCCGCGAGGAGCGCGCGGCGGAAAAGGAGAGGGTCGAGGCGATCGCGGCCGCCGGCGCGACCGCGAGTCGGGCCGTGCTCTTCAGCGGTAGCGCGTTCGTGCTGGCGATGCTTGGCCTCCTGCTGGTTCAGAGCACGATCATGCGCAGCCTCGCGGCGGGGGCGATTCTCGTCGGGATCGTGTCGGTCGTCGCGGCGCTCACCCTGCTGCCAGCGGTGCTGAGCCTGCTCGGTGACCGCGTGAACCGGCTCCGCGTGCCCGTGATCGGGCGCACGATCGGGCAGGCGGGGCGCCAGGAGAGCCGCTTCTGGGGCACGATCGTTCGCGCCGTGCTCCGTCGCCCGGTCCTCAGCCTCGTGGCGGCGGCGGTGGTGCTGCTCGTCGCCGCTCTGCCCCTGTTCGGGATGAACATCGGCGCGGCGGGGATCAGCACGCTCCCGGACAACCTCATCTCGAAGCAGGGTGTCGTTGCGCTCGAGCGATCGTTCCCGGCGGCTGGAGCAGACCCGGCGGAGATCGTCGTCGAGGGCGACGTGTCGTCGCCGGAGGTCCGGCGCGGGATCGAGCGCCTGCGCGAGTCGTTCAGGCGCGATCACGACTTCGGTGCCGCTTCCCTCGAGCGGAGCCCGGATGGCGAGGCCGTCCTCCTGACCGTTCCGGTGGCGGCCGACCCGCTCAGCGACCGCGCGCTCGACGCGGTCAAGCGCCTGCGCGCGGACTACGTTCCCACGGCGTTCGACGGCGGGGAGGCGCGCGTCCTCGTCACGGGGACGACCGCCGAGAACATCGACTACTTCGACGTCATGAAGCGCTGGCTTCCCATCGTGCTGGCGTTCGTCCTCGGCCTGAGTTTCGTCCTGCTCACGGTTGCCTTTCGTTCCGTCGTCGTCGCCGCGACGGCGATCGTCCTCAATCTGCTCTCGGTCGGCGCGGCCTACGGCCTCGTCGTCGCCGTCTTCCAGTACGGCTGGGGGGCCGGGCTGCTCGGCTTCCAGCAGGTCGACACGATCGAAGCGTGGGTGCCGCTCTTCCTGTTCGCCGTCCTGTTCGGGCTCTCGATGGACTACCAGGTCTTCCTGCTCAGCCGAATCCGCGAGCGATTCGCCCGTTGCGGGGACACGACCGAGGGCATCGCGTTCGGAATCACGTCGACGGCGCGCATCATCACGGGGGCGGCGCTGATCATCGTCACCGTCTTCCTGGGCTTCGCGATGGGCGACCTCGTGATGTTCCAGCAGATGGGGTTCGGCGTGGCAATCGCCCTCCTGATCGACGCGA
Source organism: Actinomycetota bacterium (assembly GCA_030861645.1). Classification (GTDB taxonomy): domain Bacteria; phylum Actinomycetota; class Thermoleophilia; order Gaiellales; family Gaiellaceae; genus JALZFG01. The sequence continues at coordinate 284 of JALZFG010000143.1, read as the reverse complement.
CGATCGTGCGCTCCGTGCTCGTGCCCGCCGCGATGAAGCTCCTGGGCGAGCGCAACTGGTACCTCCCGGTATGGCTCGGGTGGCTGCCCCGCATCGAAGTCGAGCGGGAGGCCCAGCGCGGCGAGGCGGTCGCCGCCGAGACGGCGTCGTAGCGGTCGCGCGCTTCACGGAGCCTCCAGGTCAGGCCGGCGGAACGCGCGGTCGCAACGGCTCGAGCAGGCGGCGCGCGACCGACTGCCAGCTCCACCGGCGCTCTGCGGCCCGCCGAGCAGCGACCCTGAGCT
>JALZFG010000138.1 GCA_030861645.1 Actinomycetota bacterium | reverse complement strand
GAAGAGACGTCCGTCGTGCACGCGCGCCGCGGCGGGCTGGTTGTCGTCGGCGATCCCCGGCAACGACAGCGCCCACACGGCGACTCCGACCGCGGCCGGCGCGGCGAGGAGGAGCGCCGCGAGCGCGTCGAACGTCCGCCCGCCCACGACGAGCCACGCCAACGTCCCGAGCACGGCGACCGCGATTCCCGCACGCGAGTACGTCAGGATGGTCGCGACGATCGCCGTGTAGGCGAGCAGGACGCCTGCCGCGCGGACGGCCGCCCGCAGCGTCCGGCACGAAGCAAGCCAGAGCGCGAGCACGAGCGCGATCGCGCCCAGCAGCGCGAGCGCGTTCCAGTAGTCGACCGGCTCGCGGAGCCGAGCCAGCCGCGCGCCGTCAGGGAACAGCGATGGCACGACCTTGCCGAGCAGGGCCCAGCCGAGAACGAGGCCGAGGAGCAGCGCGAATACGGAGGCGACGACGCGTGCAGCGCGCGGTGCCACCGCGCCCGCGAGTAACCCGAGGACGGCGAACGAGAGGTAAACGAGGTTGCGGTTGAAGGCCACCCACGAGGCGTCGGGCGCGATCGACCAGCGAACCGAGAGGCCCGTCCAGATGGTGAAGGCCGCCAGCAGGCCGAGAAAGGCGCGCGCGGGCGGCGTGAGGGCGGGCGACGGGACGAGGCCGAGCAGGACGGCGGCGGCGGCCACCGCGGTCAGGAGAATGGCAGCCGTGCCGAGCGGGAAGAGTCGGTCGTCGCTCGACCCCTTGCTGAAGAAGAGGGCAGCGCCGACGAGGAGACCCGCCGCACCGAGAGCGAGAGACACGGCGGGCGCCGTGCGCATCGGGCCTGACGCTAACACAGCGCCTCGGTCCGCTTTCCTTTACAAACGGCTCACAGCGCGTCGGTTTACTGACAATGCGTGGAGGAGGACGCGATCGCCCTGGTACCTTCTCGCCGAGGCGACCGATTGGTTCGCTTGCATTCGTGAAGAGATTCGCGACGAGACTGTTCGTCGTCGCCGTGCTGGCGGGCTTCTTCGTCCCCGCGTTCGGTACGCCCCCCGCCTCCGCCGCGAAGCCGTGCTGGCAGCGCCTGATCGACGATTGGTACGACGGGCGGATCGACCGCGTCTACTCCCCCAAGTGCTACCGCGAAGCGATCAGAAACTCGCCCGAAGACATCCGCTCCTACTCCGACCTGCAGGAGGACTTGAGGCGAGTTCTGCAGAGCTCCGGGCAGACGCCGCGGCGAGGCCGTCGCGGCGAGACGTACATCAAGCCAGGGTCGCCAGGCCGCGACGCGAGCCGGAGAGCAGGACCGTCGTCGAAGGCGCCCGCGGCGAAAGCAGGCGGGGGCGATAAGCGCGCGACGGACGAAGGCGGCGGCGAGACCACGGCCGGCGGTGCGATCGGAAGCGACGAGCCGAAGGGGCCCGTCCCGCAGGTGATTCGCGACCTCGGCCCAGATGACTCGAGCTCGGTTCCGATCCCGCTGATCGCCCTGGGGTCGCTCGCCCTCCTGCTGATCGCCTCGGGCGTGATCGGCGTCGTCGTGAAGCGTCTGCATGCGCGGCGTGCCGCAGCTGGTCCCACAGCCGCGGACCCTCCCGCCCCGGACGCCTAGCTCCAAAGCAAAATCCCTGCAAATACCCCTCCGTCCGGCGGAGGCTCCACACTCTCCGGTCCCCTTCGCGACCGGCCGACACCGATAACCTTGGGAGGAGAGATGGCGTCCGCAGAAGAGACTGAGGCGAGCGTGACCGTCCAAGCGGACGGGCTCGAGAACACGATTGTCGACGAGGCGGCGAGCCTCGCAGTCAAGCGCTACTTCACCATCCCTGGGCGTGACCCGTTCGACGAGATCGAGTGGGAGCTCCGCGACGCGTTCATCCCCGGGAAGGACGCCCCCGTCTTCGAGCAGAAGAACGTCGAGTTTCCCAAGTTCTGGTCGCAGACCGCAACGAACATCGTCTCCCAGAAGTACTTCCGTGGCCGCATGGGCTCGCCCGAGCGAGAGTCGAGCGTCAAGCAGATGATCGGTCGCGTCGTCTCGACGATCGGCGGCTGGGGCCGGCAGGGTGGCTACTTCGCGAACGACGAGGAGGCCGAGACCTTCGAGGCCGAGCTGAAGGCGATTCTCGTCAACCAGCTCGCGGCCTTCAACTCCCCGGTCTGGTTCAACGTCGGCTTCGAGGAGAAGCCGCAGTGTTCAGCCTGCCAGCCGTACCACGCCCTCATCTCGACACCTGAAGGGATGGTGCCGATCGGCACGCTTGTCGAGGAAGAGCAGATCGGCCGTGAGGTCTACGACGCAAACGGTGTCACACGCGTCGTCGGCGTAGCGAAGAACGGCGCTAAGCCCGTCTATCGCATCACTCTCCGAAACGGCCAGTTCGTCGAAGCGACTCCGGATCACGTCGTGAAGGCAGTCCGCGAGCGACGAACCGTCCCGCAGTGGTTTCGCATCGATCAGCTCGAGATCGGCATGCGTATGCACCTGCACCCACACCGCGCAAAGCTAAGGCAGCGGGCCCCCGTTCCGGTCGCGGCTCCCTCGAGTGACGAGAGTTTCCTGGGGCTGCCGGAGCTGACAGACGACGCGGTCGTCGCGACGGCTGAGGCGGCGCTCGCGGGCTGGCTGCAGGCCGACGGATTCGTCGGTCAGTACGAGAGCGGCACGAACCGCTCGCTCACGATCGAGTTCCAGGTCGCCGGCGAGGAGGAGTACGACTGGATCATCTCCAACCTCGACGTCGCTCTTCCCGACGTCCACCGCCACGTCCGCGAGGTGCGAAGGGGTGACGGCGCGATCTCCTGCCGGCGCATCCGCCTCTACGGCGAGGTCGTGCGCAAGTTCGTCCAGGATTGGGATCTTCTCGCGCGCGCGGGTGAGATTCGCGTTCCTCCCCGGCTCTGGACAGCGTCGCACGACGAGATTGCTGCTTACCTCCGAAGCATTTTCCAGGCAGACGGGTACGTCTCGGTCCGCCGCGGCGATGAGTTCGAGCAGGCACTTGTCGCCTTCGCCGCGAGAAGTGAGAAATGGGCCGAGGACGTCCAACTCTTGCTCAACGTCATCGGCATCCACTCACGGCGCATGCGGAAGCTCGAGAAGCGCGCCGACCGGCACGGCCTCCACGAGGTCGCAATCGGCATTGGTTCCGAGCGCGTCCGATTCGCGGAGCTCGTTGGCTTCCCGACTCGGGAGAAGCAGCACAAGCTGCTGACGTCGCTGGAGCTGCGCGGGCTCAAGCGGTGCCCGGATCTTCGTGAGGAAGAGATCGTCGCGATCGAGCCGCTCGGTATCCACGACGTCTACGACATTCAGACCGAATCAGGTGAGTATCTAACGAACAACATCGCGGTTCACAATTGCTTCATCCTCTCCGTCGAAGACTCGATGGAGTCGATCCTCGATTGGATCCGCAAGGAGGGGATCGTCTTCCGCGGCGGCTCCGGCTCCGGCGTCAACCTCTCGCCGCTGCGCTCCTCCAAGGAGCAGCTCTCGAAGGGCGGCTACGCCTCCGGGCCCGTGTCGTTCATGCGCGGCGCCGACGCCTCGGCCGGCACGATCAAGTCGGGCGGAAAGACGCGCAGAGCGGCGAAAATGGTTGTCCTCGACGCCGATCACCCGGACATCGAGGAGTTCATCTGGTGCAAGGCGCTCGAGGAGCGCAAGGCGCGCGACCTCGAGGCGGCCGGCTGGGACATGTCTCTCGACTCGCGCGACTGGGCTTCGATCCAGTACCAGAACGCGAACAACTCCGTCCGCGTCACGGATGCGTTCATGGAGGCAGCCGAGGCGGGCCGCGAGTGGAACCTCACCGCTCGCACCGACGGCACGGTGATCGAGACGGTCGAGGCGCGCGGGCTGCTGAAGCAGATGGCGGAGGCCGCGTGGGAGTGCGCGGACCCCGGCGTCCAGTACGACACGACGATCAACTCCTGGCACACATGCCCCAACTCTGGAAGAATTACGGCATCAAATCCGTGCAGTGAATACCTGCATATTGATGATTCAGCATGTAACCTCGCCTCGCTCAACCTCATGAAGTTCCGTCGGGAAGACGGTGAGCTCGACATCGAGGCGTTCGAGCACGCCGTCGACACGATGTTTCTCGCCCAGGAGATCCTGGTCGGCTACTCGAGTTACCCGACGCCTGAGATCGAGCGCAATGCGAAGGCGTTCCGCCAGCTCGGCATGGGCTACGCGAACCTGGGGGCGTTGCTCATGGCGCGCGGACTGCCGTACGACTCCGACGAGGGTCGCGCCTACGCTGCCGCGATCACGGCGTTGATGACGGGCCGCGCGTACCGAAAGTCGACCGAGATCGCGAGGCGCGTGGGGCCGTTCGCCGAGTTCCCGAAGAACCGAGCTGCAATGGTCGGCGTCATCGCGAAGCACCGCGCCGCCGTCGGCAACATCGAAGGGGCGGAGTCAGTGCCCGCGGACCTCCTGAGCGCATGCCGCAGAGCGTGGGACGACGCGCTCGACGCCGGCGAGGTGCACGGCTATCGGAATGCGCAGGCGACCGTGCTTGCCCCAACCGGCACGATCAGCTTCATGATGGACTGCGACACGACCGGAGTCGAGCCCGACTTCTCGCTTGTCAAGTCGAAGAAGCTGGTCGGCGGCGGCGAGATTACGATCGTGAACAAGACGGTGCCGATGGCGCTCGAGAAGCTCGGGTACGCGCCACGAGAGGTCGAGGAAATCGTCGCCTTCGTCGACGAGCGGAACACCGTCGTCGGCGCGCCGTACGTGAAGGGACGCGATTACCCCGTCTTCGACTGCGCGGTTGGTGAGCGGGCAATCCAGTACATGGGGCACGTCAAGATGATGGGGGCGGTCCAGCCGTTCATCTCGGGCGCGATCTCGAAGACCGTCAATCTGCCCGAGACCGCCACCGTCGACGAGGTCGCTCAGCTCTGGACCGACGCGTGGAGGCTCGGCATCAAGGCGATCGCGATCTACCGCGATGGCTCGAAGACCGCCCAACCGCTCGCGAAGAAGGGCGAGGGCAGTGCAGCAGCGCCGGCGCCGCTACCGGCGCCGCAGCGCCACCGGCTGCCCGAGGACCGGGTCGAGGTCGGGCGCAAGTTCCGGGTCGGCGACTACGAGGGCTACATCCACGTCGGCCTCTACGACGACGGCACGCCCGGCGACGTCTTCGTCGACATCGCCAAGGAGGGCACGACGCTCGCCGGCCTGATGAACTGCTTCATGATGGCCGTCTCGATCGGACTCCAGTACGGTGTTCCGCTCGAGGTCTGGGTCTCGAAGTTCGCGCACATGCGGTTCGAGCCCTCTGGGCCGACGAACGACCCCGACATCCGCGTCGCGAAATCGCTGCCCGACTACATCTTCCGCTGGATGGGGAAGAAGTTCCTCGACGCCGACCAGCAGGAGGCCTCGGGAATCCTGTCGCCCGAGGTGCGGGCCCGGCTGGCGCAGCAGTACAACGCGGGTGCCTCGGAGGCTCCGTCAACCTCGGACGCCCCGCCCGCCGACGCCGCTCCGCCCGGACAGACGGCGCTCTTCAACGCTTGGGAGGACGCGACCGAGTGCGCGAAGTGCGGCGGCCGGATGGTCCGAACAGGCGCCTGCTACACGTGCCGCGACTGCGGCCACAACACCGGCTGCGGGTAGAGCATCGAGTCGCCGCGCGGGAACGCCGGACGGGACCGGGAAGCCGGACCGGACGTACGCCTGCTCGCCCGGACGCACGCCTGCTCGCCGGGAGCGCGATGCGAAGCTGGCACCGCTCCTGCTGGCGCTACAGCTCGTCGAGGAACTCGTCGACGGCGTACTGGTCGCCCTCGAAGATCCAGATTTCGGTGATCTCGTCGTCCTCGACCCGGTAGACGTTGGCGCGGCGCATGTCGAGCTCGCGGTCGCCGCTGCGGAGGCGCTCCCGGACCACCAGCGCGACGTGTTCCTTGCCGCTCAGCATGTCGATCAGCTCGACCTCGTGGTCGTCCGTCCGGGCGAGGACGGTCTCGATGTAGCCCCTGACAGCGTCCCTCCCATGAACTTCGCCGGCCAGCGCCGAGCGGCCCGGAATGTGGACCACGATGTCGTCGGCGAAGTACGCGTAGGCGGCATCCCGGTCACCGCGCTGGATCGCCGCGATGTAGCGCCCCATCAGGTCGGATG
>JALZFG010000115.1 GCA_030861645.1 Actinomycetota bacterium | reverse complement strand
CCCGAGCTCGTCGCCGGCTACCTCAACGCCTACCGTGTCCTCGTCTCCGACCTCGTGGTCGTGACGATGGCCGAGAACTCGGCGGCGCTCGACGATGTGCGGCGTGCGATCGCGGAGGTGAGGCCGGATGTTCCCGTCGTCGCGGCCGTCCTGCGACCGCGGCCAGTGGAGCACATTGCCGGCCGCCGCGTCGCCTTCTTCACCACCGCTCCCCCGGCGGTCCGTGGCCTTCTCGCCGCCCACCTGCGCGAGGTGTACGCGGCGCGCGTCGTCCATGTCTCCGGCAACCTCGCGCGACGCGAAGACCTCCGCTCGGAGCTCGAGCGCCTTCCCGACGCCGAGCTCTACCTCACCGAGATCAAGGCCGCGGCGATCGACGTCGTCGCCGAGGCCGCCGCCTCCCGCGGAATTCCCGTCGTCCCTGCCGACAACGAGGTGCTCTCGCTGGGGGGTGGGGCCGCGCTCGACGTCGAGCTCGAGGCGCTCGCGGAAGCGGCGCTCGCCTCGGAGCCCCGCCTGACGCCGGTTGCCCGCACACGCTCTCCGGCTCGGCGGCCGCCGCTTCCAGCCAGGACGAGATCGGCGTGAGCGAGCAGCGCCGCATCGACCCCACCCCGCTCGGCGGCGGCGATGGGCTCCCGTACTCGAAGGGTTTGATGACGCGAACGCTGATCGCCGCCGGGATGCCGGCGACGAGGGCGTACGAGCTCGCGCGCGCCGTCGAGCGCGACCTCGAGCAGTCCGCGAAGGCAGACGCGGATATGGACCGCGTGCACGAGCTCGCGCTCGAGCTGCTCGGCGACGAGGAGGGGCAGGAAGCGATGCGCCGCCTCCGCCGCCACCTTGCCCTCCAGGAGCTCGAGCTGCCGATCGTCGTCCTGATCGGCGGCGCGACGGGATCGGGAAAGTCACGCGTCGCGACCGAGGTCGCGCACCGGCTCGGGATTACGCGGGTCACGTCGACGGACGTGATCCGGCAGACGATGCGCGCGTTCTTCTCCGAGGAGTTCATGCCCTCGATCCACTACTCGAGCTTCGAGGCCGGCGACGCCTTCGGTGAAGAATGGCCCGACCGCCTCCTCGGCGGCTTCCTCGATCAGACGCGCAACGTCCTCGTCGGCGTGCGCGCCGCGGTCGAACGAGCGCTCCACGAAGGGCTCTCGATGGTGATCGAGGGAGTGCACCTGGTACCGGGGATGCTCCCGATCGAGCGCGAGCGGACACTGCTGGTTCAGTGCGTCCTGGCCGTCGACGACGAGGAGGAGCACGCGCGGCACTTCTGGATCCGCGAGACCGCGTCCGAAGGTGTCCGGCCGCTGACGAAGTACCTCGAGCGCTTCCACGACATCCGACGGATCCAGGGGTTCCTCGTCGAGCGGGCGCGCGAGGTCGGCGTGCCCGTAGTCGACAACGTGGACGCGGAACGCGCCGTCGGCGACGTCATGGAGCTCTTGTATCGCGGCGCCGAGCGCGTCGAGGCCCCGGCGGCGTGACCGAGACAGCAGCCGCTCCCCCGCCCGCCGAGACCGTCGTGGCCGAGCCGTGCCTGTGCGAGAGCTACGCGCGGGTCACGGAGCGCGCGGCCCTCGCGGCTGCCCGCTGGCTCGGCCGCGCCGACCAGGACGCTGCGGAAGACGCCGCGTTCTCGGGCATGCACCTCGCGCTCGAGCGGATGCCGATCGACGGGAATGTGGTCATCGGCGGGACGGAGGAGGGTGAACCGCTTGCCGTCGGTAGCCGGATCGGCGCGGGCGGGCCTCCCGTCGACCTCGCGATCGACCCCCTCGAGGGGCGCGGCATCGTCGCCCGAGGCGGGTACGGCGCGATGGCGCTGATCGCCGTCGGCGCTCGCGGCTCGCTGCCGACCCTCCCGGACATGTACATGCGCAAGATGGCCGTCGGCCCGGTCGCGCGGGGCAAGATCGACCTGCTCCGCCCCGTCGTCGACAACATTCGCGCGATCGCCGAGGCGTTCGGGCGAACGCCCGCCGATATAACCGCGATCGTGCTCGACCGGCCGCGCCACCACGACCTCGTGGACGAGATCCGCAGCGCGGGCGCGCGGATCAAGCTGATTCAGGACGGCGACGTGACCGCCTCGATCTCCGCGGCGATCCGCGGCACGAATGACCACCTCGCGATCGGGATCGGCGGGACGCGCCAGGCGGTTCTCGCGGCGGCGGCGCTGCGCTGCCTCGGCGGTGAGCTCCAGGCGCAGCTCTGGCCCGTCTCGCGACGCGAGATCGAGGCCGCGCGGGAGCACGGCATCGACGACGTCGGGCGGCTGTTCGCGATCGACGACCTCGCACCCAGCCGCGTCATCTTCGCGGCAACCGGCGTCTCGAGCGGCGAGCTGCTGCGCGGCGTCCGCTACCTCGCCGACAGCGCACGGACGCACTCGCTCGTGATGTGCACGACGTGCAACTGGGTCCGCTTCGTCGACGGCGTGCACTTCTTCGCGCGAGAACGCCGCGAGGAGGTGCGCCTTCTCTCGTGAAAGTCGCGCGCCTTCGGCGCACGACTTTCAGAAGCTGGCGCTCACCAGCCGGCGGCGCGGCCCTCAAGGGGGTCAGACCCCCTTGAGGGAGGTTGAGGGTTGGGTCAGGGGCAGAC
>JALZFG010000090.1 GCA_030861645.1 Actinomycetota bacterium | reverse complement strand
TCGTCAACCAGATCTTGCGGGGATCGGCGACGACCAGGGTTGCGCCCTTCCGCACCGCCTTCTTCATCCGCAGCGCGAGCACCGGATGCGCTTCCGTCGTGTTCGAGCCGATGACGAGCAGGAACTTCGCGTTCTCGATCTCGGGGATCGAGTTTGTCGTTGCTCCTCTGCCTAACGACCTGACCAGGCCGTAGAGGGTCGGAGCGTGTCAGGTTGCCTCGCAGGAGTGGACCGAGTGGGTCCCGAGCGCCGTTCGGGCGAGCTTCTGGATGAGGAAGTTCTCCTCCATCGTGAGCCGCGCCGACGCGAGGACGCCGATCGACTGCGGGCCGTGCCGCTCCTTCACCCCCTTCAGGCCCTCGGCGGCGACGCGAAGCGCGTGCTCCCAGCTCGTCGCGTGCAGCTCGCCGTCGTCTCCGCGCACGAGCGGATCGGTGAGACGGTCGGGGTGGTGGACGAAGTTGAACGCGAAGCGGCCCTTGACGCAGAGGTTGCCCTCGTTGGAGACGTAGCTCGGGTCGGAGGTGATCTTCACGATCCTGTTCGTCTCGGGATCGACGTTGATGTCGATCTGGCAGCCGACGCCGCAGAACGTGCACGTCGACTTGACCTTCCTCAGCGACTGCTCTGGGCGTGTCGTCCCCTCCTCGAACTTCTCGTAGATCGCGCCCGTCGGGCAGGTGGAGAGGCAGCCGCCGCAGAGCTCGCACTCCGTGTCGAGCCACGAGTGCCCGTGCGTCGGGACGACCCGCGTCTTCGGCCCTCGGCCCTCGATCGAAAGCGCGGAGCACTGCATCACCTCCTGCGTGTAGCGCACGCAGCGGCCGCAGAGGATGCACGCGTCGGGGTCGTAGCCCATGAACCGGTTGCGATCGTCGTACGGCTCTCGCTTCGCGTCCGGGAGGATGAACGGAGCCTCCACGCCGAGCTCCTCGGCCATCTCCAGCAGCTCGTTCGGGCGCCCGCCCGGGCTTGGATTGAGGTGCTCGGCGAGCAGCATCTCGGTGAGCGTCTTTCGAAACTGCGGCACGTCACTGTTCGTCGAGACGACCATTCCCTCTCGGACGCGGAGCGCGCACGCCGGCAGCGGCCTGGGGGAGCCCTCGACACGGACGACGCACATCCGGCAGCCGCCGTACGGGTCGAGCTTCTGGTCGTGGCACAGCGTCGGCACGAAGACGCCGTGCCGCGCCGCCGCGTGCACGAGCAGCTCGCCCTCCGGCGCGCTGACCGCCTTGCCGTCGAGCGTGAACTCGACCGGGTCCCTCATCGCGTCAGATCCTAGCCCGGGGCATCCCCGAGCGGCGCGAAGAGTTCCGGCCAGTAGCGAAACGCGGTCCGCATCGGGAACGGCGCTCCCTGACCGAGCCCGCAGATCGAGGTCTGGAGCATCGCCTCGAGCCATTCCTCCGCCTGCCAGCGCGGCATCGCCACGCGTCCTTCCGCGAGCTCCTCGAGGACGTGGTGCATCGCCCGGTTGCCGATCCGGCAGGGAGTGCACTTCTGGCACGACTCCTCGGCGAAGAAGCGCATCGTCTCCGAGAGCAGCCGGACCGGCGAGTACGAGGCCGGGAACACCTGCACACCGGCGGAGCCCACGCCCGCCCCCCACTCTCTGAGCGCCTCCGCGCTCAGCGGGACGTCGAGCGCGCCCGGAGGCAGGATGCCGCTCGCGGCGCCGCCCGGCACGATCGCTCCCACCTCCGCGGTCGCGCCGCCGCCGTAGTCGTCGATGAGCTCGCGCAGCGTGATCCCGTTCGGAGCCTCGTAGCAGCCGGGCCTGCGAACGGCACCCGAGAGCGACCAGAGACGCACGCCCGCCGCTCCGTCTCGGCCCAGGCCGGCGAACCACTCGCCGCCGTTTCGGAGGATCGCGGGAACGTGCGCCAGCGTCTCGACGTTGTTGATCAGCGTCGGGCGGCCCAGGTATCCCACCTGGCTCGGGAACGGCGGCTTCAGGCGCGGCATGCCGCGCCTGCCCTCCATCGACTCCAGCATCGCCGTCTCCTCGCCGCAGATGTATGCGCCGGCGCCGACGACGAGCTCGATCGAGACGCCTTCGAGCAGGCCGGCCTCGCGGAACTCCTCGATCGCCCGCATGAGACGCGCCCGCGCAGTCGCATACTCCTCGCGGAGGTAGACGAATCCCTGCGTCGCTCCCGCGACGCGCATCGCGATCAGCGCACCCTCGAGCATCAGGTGCGGCCGGAGCTCCATCACGTAGCGGTCCTTGATCGTCCCGGGCTCGCCCTCGTCCGCGTTGACGATCACGTAGCGGGGGCCGCCCTCGGCCACGACCGCCCGCCACTTCGTCCCGGCGGGGAAGCCGGCTCCGCCGTAGCCCGAGAGGCGGGAGGCGTCGAGCTCGCGCAGGATCGTCTCGGTCGGCGGAAGCGAGCGGACAACGTCGAGACCGCCGCGGCGCACGTACGCCTCGAGCGTCTCGTCGGGCACCCCGAGACCGATCGAGGGACCGTCGCCCGCCCGGTAGGTCACGGGCGGCGTCGGGCGTCCGGCGATCGCGTCCTCGAGCATGGTGCGCGTCAGGCCGGGCAGGACGACATCCCCCCGCGTCCCGACCGGCGCGAGGTCGCAGTGCCCGAGACAGGGAACCTCGACCACGGGGAGCCCCTCGGGGGCAAGCTCGCTCGCCTGCGCCAGCAGCAGCTTCCCGCCCAGTGACTCGCACACCGGGCCGGTGCAGACGCGGAGCGCGTCCACGGGAACCTCGAGGAAGGAGTAGAACTCCTTGACCTCGTGCACCTCGCCGCGACGGATGTTCATGTAGTCGGCGAGCGCGTCGGAGATCTCGGCCGTGATCGGTCCGAGCTCACGCCGCAGGCGACCCAGGTTGTCGAGCAGGCGCTCCCGCTCCTTCGGGAGCTCCTGCAGGAGGCTCGTCAGCCGAAGGACGTCTGTGTCTCCGGCACCGCGCGCGGCGCTCGCTGCGGGTACGGGGCTGCGCCCGTCGTGCACACGGCGATTGTAGAAGCGCGGGCCTCGCAGCCCGAGCGGATGCAGGACCGTCGCCGCGCGCTATTCCGAGGCCTGGCGCATAGACGAGCGCGGGGGCTCGGGCTGGAAGCCGCCTGTCGCCGTGCGCCCCACGCGCGTCCCGGTCCACGCGCGCAGCGGGTGAACCTCCAGCGCGCGAAGCTCCTCGCACACCCGCTTCGCGGCGGCAAAGACGACGAGCGGCAGCACCACCATGAGCACCCGGAAGATCCAGATCTGGTTCGTGTAGGGAACGCCGGCCGAGATGAAGATGCGGTCGGCCGAGCCGGCGACGAAGATGACGGCGACCCACGTGAAGAACGCCGCCCCGATCGCCGTCCGCCACGGGGCGTCGCGCGGGCGGTCGAGCACGTTGTGGAGTGCGCGGTCGCCCGTGACCCTTCGCTCGAGCGTCGGCCAGAGGTAGAGGAAGCCGAACACGATGAGCGGGAACACGAGACCCCCCCAGAACGGGTTCGGAAACACGGTGTAGCCGGCGATCACCGGCTCCCAATTCGGCATCAGCCGCAAGGCGCCGATCAGCCAGCCGAGGTACCAGTCGGGCTGAGCGCCGTTCGTGCCGTTCTCGAGGTTGTACGGCCCCCAGAGCCAGATCGGGTTGATCTGGATCAGGCCGCCGAGCAGGAAGAGCACCGAGGCGACGCCGAACAGGAGGCCGAAGGACCGCGGCGCGTAGCCGGGCCAGAGCGGGATGCCGACGACGGAGCGCTCGCTCTCTCGCGGACCCCGAAACTGGGTGTGGTGACGGGCGGCGACGAGGAGGAGGTGGAGCAGGATCAGCCCGCCGAGGACGACCGGGATGATGAAGACATGGCCGATGTAGAGCCGGGGCAGGAAATCCGCGTCGCCCGGAAACGGCGCGCCCCAGATCAGGAGCGCGAGGTTTGCGCCGACGAACGGAATCGACAGCGCCGCCGAGTAGCCGATCGCGAGTCCCATCCCGGACAGGAGGTCGTCGGCGAGCGAGTAGCCCATGAAACCTTCGAGCACGGCGAGCGTGAGCATCGTCACGCCGACGTAGTAGGTGAGCTCGCGGGGCTTGCGGAAGGCTCCCGTGAAGAAGATCCGCAGCAGGTGCAGAACGATCGCCACGACGAAGACGATGGCCGCCCAGTGGTGCGTCTGCCGCATCAGGAGGCCGGCCTTGACATCAAAGGAGAGCTCGATCACCGACCTGTAGGCCTGCGACACCTGAGCGCCGTGGAGCGGCGCATACGAGCCCCGGTAGACGGTCTCCGCGGTGCTCGGGTCGAAGAAGAGCGTCAGGTAGATGCCCGTGCCGACGAGGACGACGAACGAGTAGAGGGCCAACTCGCCGAGGAGGAACGACCAGTGATCGGGGAAGACGTAGCCGAGCACGCGCTTCAGCATCGGCGCCGTGCCCGTGCGCTCCTCGAGGTACCTGACCGTACGCGCGATCACGAGTCGAGCCTGACGCCCCACCAGGAGGGGCCGACGGGGCCCGAAAAAGTCCCGGCGGCGACGAGGTTGCCGTCCGCGTCGATGGCGAGCGGCAGCTGCGGCAGGTCCCGGCCGGCTGGCCCGAAGATGACCTTCCCGCCCGTGCGCGGGTCGAAGGTCGAGTAGTGGCACGGGCAGACGAATGCGGCGCGCGGCGAGGTCGGGGCGTAGAGCGGCGCGCGGTACATGGCGACGGCACAGCCGGCGTGCGTGCAGATCTTCGAGAACGCCATCAGCCCCTCGGGCGTCCAGCCGCGCCGCTCCGGCGGAAGCTCGAGCTCCTCCGGGTCGACGCGGATCACGATCAGCGGCGCCGCGACGTTGTCATCGTCCGCCCCCTCGGGAAACGCCGTAACGAAGCTCTTCATGACGACGTCACGAGCGCGGATCGGCGCGCCGTAGCGGTTGACGAGGCGGCGGCCGGAGCGCCACGGCGAGCGGCGGAGACGCTCGGGGTCGAGCACGGGTCCGAGGGACACGAGCGGGACGGCGAGCGCGGCGCCGAGGACGAGTCCGGCGCCGGACGCCGCTCCGACGAGCATCCGCTTGCGCGTGACTCGCGCCCCCGCCTGGCCGACGATCGCGACCACCTCTTCGGTCGCCCGCTCGTCCGGGTCCGTCCCGTAGGGCTCGGCCACCTCGTCGTCGGGGACGAGCCGCTGTCCGGTGACGATGGCCGCGGCGGCCAAGAACGCGAACGCCAGCCCGAGCGCGATCCCGAGC
>JALZFG010000335.1 GCA_030861645.1 Actinomycetota bacterium | reverse complement strand
GATCCCGACGGGGAGCGTGCCCGCCTCGATCCCGACGGGCCCCCGCGTCAAGGGCAGGCCCTGGAGCGTCGCCTCGAGCTCCGCGACCGCGTCCGGCGGCGTCCCCACGAAGGCATGAGTTCGCGTGATCGTCACCGGGACGGGAGCATGCTCAGCGCGGTCGGCGTAGAAGGTCGGCACGACGAGCGTCGCCTCCTCGGGCGTGACAGCGAGGAGCGGCGGCCCGGCCGTGAACGGGTTGGCAACCGGCCAATCCTCGAACGGCTGCTCGAAGCCGACGAGGTGCGCAAGCGTCTCGGGATGCGAGAGCACAGCTTGCCGAATTCCGCCGCGCTCGAGCGTCTCCCGCAAGCGGTCGACGAGCTCGGTCACTCGAGCCCGCCGTAGTCTGTGACGGGTGTCTTGAACGCGGTAAAGCCGCCGTCGATCATGTGCCACCCGCCCGTGACGTACTCCGACTCGTCCGAGGCCAGGTAGAGGGCGAAGCGTGCGATGTCCTCGGGCTCGCCGATGCGGGTCAGGTGGAGCGCCTCGATCGCCCTCCGTGAGGGCTCGCGCGCGAGCCACGCCTCCGTCGCGGGCGTGCGAACGAAGCCCGGGAGAATCGCGTTGACGCGCACGCGGTACGACGCATACGCGACCGCCGTCGAGCGCGTGAGCGAGAGGACGCCGCCCTTCGCGGCCGCGTACGCGTCATAGCCGCCTTGCCCGACGACCGCGTCCACGGTCGACGTGTTGACGACCGAGCCGCCACCCGCTCGCACGAGTTCCGGAATGCCGTACTTGCAGACGAGGAACGTCCCGCGCAGGATGACGGCGCACGTGCGGTCGAAGACCTCCTCCGGGAGCTCCGTGACTGAGCGGTCGGCGGTATTCACGAGGTCGACCGGCGCGGCGTTGTTGTAGAGCGTCGTCAGCCGCCCGAACCGCTCGATGGCTGCCCGCACGAGCGCTTGGACGTCGGCCGTCTCGGACACGTCGGCCCGAACGAAGAGTCCCTGCCCGCCCGCTGCCTCGATCCCGCGCACGACGGCGCGGCCACCTTCCTCGTTAACGTCCGCGACGACGACGCTCGCGCCTTCAGCGGCGAAGAGGAGCGCGGCGGCGCGGCCCATGCCCGAAGCGGCGCCCGTGACGATCGCGGTCTTTCCCGCGAGCCTCACACCGCTTCCCGGGCGTGCGGCTCGTAGGGCGAGAACGTCCCGCGGACCCGGAAGAGCTCCGCGTACTCATCAACGCGCTCGCGGTCGAGCTCGACGCCGATTCCGGGTCCTTCGGGCACGGCGAGCGCACCGTCTTCGAACGCGGGGAGCCCGCCCGCGATCACGTCGTCGCTGAGGAGCTGAGAGTGGGTCTGGTGCGCGAGGCCGGTGTTCGGACAACTCGCGAGAACGTGGGCCGCCGCGAAGGTCGAGACACCGAGGTCACCGAAGCTGTGCTTCACGACGGGCGTGTCGGCGATCTCGGCGGCCGCCGCGACCTTCTTGAAGCGGCGGAGGCCGCCGAGCTGGTGCGGGTCGGTCACGATCACAGAGGCAAGGCCACCGCGAAGGATGTCGAGAGTCGCGAACTCGTCCCAACTCGTCTGGTTGGCGGCGATCGGAACCGAAACGCGCTCCTGCACCTCCCCGAGCGCGGCGAGGTCGTGCATATTCACCGGCTGCTCGACGAACTCGAGCCCGAGCGGCTCGAGCTCGCGGATCGCCTGCACGGCCTCGGCGACGGACCACGCCTCGTTCGCATCGACGCGGAGGAG
The DNA here is from genome assembly GCA_030861645.1 of Actinomycetota bacterium. Lineage (GTDB taxonomy): Bacteria > Actinomycetota > Thermoleophilia > Gaiellales > Gaiellaceae > JALZFG01. The sequence goes on along the minus strand of JALZFG010000335.1, from coordinate 10,295 downwards.
CGGGTCGGGACCGATCGCCTCGCGCACGCCCGCGACGTCGTCAGCCGTCCCGCCGGGCTCGAAGCCGACCTTGAGGTAGACCGTGTCGAACCCGCGCTCGATTCCCGCGCTCGCCGTCGCCGCCATCTCCTCGCGGCTCGCCGCCGGGACGTGCCAGTAGTAGCGAATACGGTCGCGTATGGCACCGCCGAACAGGACGTGCAGCGGCAGCTCGCACGCCTTGGCAACAAGATCGTGGAGCGCCATCTCGAGTCCGCCGAGCGCGCACCCCGCCGTGTTGCGGAAGTAATGCCAGCCACGGCGCATGTAGAGCTCCTGCACCAGCTCCTCGATCCGAAACGGGTCGCGCCCGAGAACGAGCGAGCGCGCCTCCGCGAGGACGTCGAGGACGATCTCGGGGTTCGGCCACCCGACCGCTTCCCCGATCCCCGTGAGACCCTCATCGGTCTCGGCCTCGACGAGGACGTTCGAGATCCCGGCCCGGCGCCCGTACGCCCACACTTCTTCGGTCTCGAACGGGACCGAGACCGGCGTCGTGGTGAGGCCGCTGATCCTCACCGTAGGAACGAGCGGGCGGAGACGAGGCGCGCAGCGACGATCGTGGCGAGGATCGTCGTCGCGAGGATGACGCTTGCGATCGCGTTCACCGACGGATCGATGCCGCGACGGAGCATGCCCCAGATCATGATCGGGAGCGTGAGCTGCCCCCCGATTGTGAAGAAGGTGATGATGAACTCGTCGAACGACCAAGCGATCGCGATGAGGACCGACCCGACGAGCGCGGGGCTGACGAGCGGAAGGATGATCTTTCGAAACGCCTGGAGCGGCGTCGCCCCGAGATCGCGCGCCGCCTCCTCGATCGAGCGGTCAAGGCGCATGAGCCGCGCGTTGACGATGAGGACGACGAACGGAAGCGTGATGAGAACGTGGCCGATGATCACGGTCCAGAGCGAACGGCGGAAGTCGAGCCGGTCGTAGAACGCGAGCAGCGCGACGCCAAGAAACAGCCCGGGAACGATGAGTGGTGTCGTTACGAATGACGAGAAGTAATTGAGCAGCCGCGAGGGCCGCCGAGCGAGCGCGAACGACGCGTTCGCACCGAGGACGAGCACGATTGTCGCGGTGACGAGCGCGACGAAGATGCTGTTCTTGAGCGCGTCGCGAAACTGTGGGTTCGAGAACGCCTCCTCGTACCAGCGCGAACTAAAGCCCGCGAACGGGAGGCTCGTCGATGAGGCGGAGTTGAAGGAGAAGAGGACGACGACCACCACGGGGGCAAACAGGAAGGCGAGGAGGAGCGCGACGAACGCCCACGACGCGACGGCCCCCCGTCTCATCGGACGACCCTCCCGCTGACGACGCGGAAGACGGCCACGAGCGCGAGGACGAACGCGAGCGTGAGGAAGGCGAGCGCAGCCCCGAGCGGCCAGGCAAACGTGACGCCGAACTTGTCCGCAATCGCCCGCCCGATCATCGCGCCGCTCGTCCCGCCCACGAGCTGTGGGGTGACGTAGTCACCGGCAGCGATGATGAACGAGACCGAGAAGGCGACGAAGACGCCGCTCCACGCGAGCGGAAGCGTCACGCGCCGAAACGCGCCGAACGCGCCCGCGCCAAGGTCTCGGGCCGCCTCGACCTCGTCGTCCCGCACGTTCTGGAGGGACCCGTAAATCGGGAGCACCGCGAGTGGGACGAGGAAGTTGACGAGCACGACGATCGCTGCGGGTCGGCTGTAGAGCAAGAACGAGAGCGGCTCGTCGATGACGCCGGCGCGCCGCAGCCCCTCGTTCACGATGCCTTCGTTGCCGAGGAGCGTGCGCCAGGCGTAGATGCGGACGAGGTAGCCGGAGAAGAGGGCCACGAGGACGAGAAAGAGCAAGAAATCCTGATAGCGCCGGAGCTGGAAGCGAATGGCATGTGCGAAGGCGTACGCGAGCACCGTCGTGATCGCAGCCGCCGACAAAGCGATCGTGAGCGTCTTGCGAAACAGGTCGCGGTAGACGTCCTGCGTCAGTCCCTCGACGTAATTTGAGACCGTCCAGTCCGGGACGAGCCTGTACGCGCGCGTGACCCAGAAGCTGTAGACGAGGAAGATCGCAAGCGGCGCAACGAGGAAGAAGCCGAGGAAGAGCGTCGCCGGCGCAAGCTGCAGTCCGCTGACCCAGCGCTCGCGCGCCTCGCGGGTGGCGGGGAGACGCGCACGGGCGCGTGGGCGGCCCGGGAGGCGAGCGCTTCGGACGGCCGACGTCGTCTACCCCTCGCGAAGAAGGATCGAATCGCGGCTCTGCCAGACGACCTCGACCTCGTCGTGTTCCTCGAGATCGCCGGTCTCGACACCCGTCTCGACGGTGACGACGACCTCTGGCGCGATCTCGACGAGCCAGCGCACGAGATTGCCGAGGAAGATGCGGCGGACGAGCCGCCCGGTGAAGCGGTTGTCGCCGTTCCCCGCGCGCGCCGGCAGGCCGATGTCGATCCGCTCCGGCCGGATGGAGACAACCGCCCGCTCGCCCGTACGAAGGTCGCCATCGGGCGCCCACAGCTCGAGGCCGTGGATGCGCACGCGCGTCGCGCCCTCCCGGTAGTCGACGACCTCCCCGTAGAGGAGGTTCGCCTCGCCGATGAAGTGGGAGGCGAAGACGTTCCGCGGTTGCTCGTAGATCTCCGCCGGACTCCCCTCCTGGACGATCCTGCCGTCGTTCATGAGCACGACCCGGTCGGACATCGTGAGTGCCTCTTCCTGGTCGTGCGTCACGTAGAGGAACGTCGTGCCAAGCTCCTCCTGGATTCGGCGCAGCTCGAGCTGCATCGCCTTGCGGAGCTTCAGGTCGAGGGCCGTGAGCGGCTCGTCGAGGAGGAGCACCTCGGGACGGCCGACGAGAGCGCGCGCGAGCGCGACCCGCTGCGCCTGGCCCCCCGAGAGCTGGTTCGGGCTCCGGTCCTCGACGCCTGGTAGCCGTACGAGCGTCAGCATCTCGCGGACGCGCTCCCGCCGCTCCTTCTTGCCTACGCCGGCAAGCTCGAGCGGGAAGGCAATGTTCTCGAGCACGTTCTTATGCGGGAAGAGCGCGTAGCGCTGGAACACCATGTTGACGGGCCGCTTGTTCGGCGGCCGGCCGTCGACGAGCTCGCCATGGATCCGGACCCTCCCCGCGTCCTGGCTTTCGAACCCGCCGATGATCCTGAGCAAGGTCGTCTTGCCGCATCCGCTCGGGCCGAGCAGGGAGACGAAGGCTCCCCGCTCGACGGCGAGTGAGCAGTCGTCGACGGCGACGGTCGCCCCGAAGCGCTTGGAGACGCCCTCGACGACGATTGCGGCGTCTTCTGCGGCGACCCGCGTGCGCGCTTCCTCTACGCCGCGCGCAACCGCTCCCATGCCTTGTTCCAGTCGTCGAGCGTCGTGAGATCACCCTCCGGCTCGCGCGGCGGGATGTCGAAGTTCGGCGCCTTCCTGAAAACGGACTCGAGGTTGTCGTAGGGGTAGATCTTCTTCGTCTGCGGGTCGAGCTTGTCGATTGCCTTCTTGTTCACCGTGCCCGAGGCGAGGTTCTTCGCGACGATCGCCTGCGCCTCCGGGCCGATCATCCAGTCGATCCACGCATACGCGGTGTCGACGTTCGGTGCGTCCTTCGGCAGGACCCAGCTGTCCGTCCACGCGAAGTCGCCCTCCTTTGGATGAGTGAACTTGACGTTGCCGCCCTTCTGTGCGGCGAACATCGTGATCGCCTCCCAGCCGCCCGTCGAGATCCACCCGTCGCCGCGCGCCATGATGTCGGCCATGTCGCCCCAGCTTGCGGCGAACGTGCGCGCCTGCTTCTTCTTGATCTCGATGAGCAGCTTTATGACGTCGTCGAGTTGGGCTTTCGTGATCTTCGTCGGATCCTTGTAGCCGAGTACGCGCCCCCAGACCATGATCTGACCGAGCGTGTCGTCGACCATGACGACCTTGCCCTTGTACTCGGGCTTGAGCACGTCGCGCCAGGACTGCGGCGGCTCCTTGATGAACTTCGCGTTGTACATCATCGGGTCGGTGCCCCAGATGTACGGGGCGGAGAACGTCTCACCGTCGAACGTGTTCCACTCCGGGTGGTCGAAGTTCGCGATGTAGCTCGCGTTCTTGAGTCGTCCGTAGTCGACGGGCTGGATCAGATCGGCCTCGTGGAGGACCTTGATGTAGCCGTGGTACGGCGTGACGAGGTCGATCTGGCCGACGCCACCGGCCCGGAGCTTCGTGAAGATCTCCTCGTTGTTTCCGATGTACGTCGGCTGGACCTTGACGCCGTACCTCTGGCGGAACGGCTTCGACGCCTCCTTGTCGTCGTAACCGTCCCAGATGACCATGTTGAGCGTGCCGCCGATCTCCTTCGCGCCGCCACCTTCCTCGTCGCCACCTCCGCCGCAGGCGGCGAGCAGGGGCCCGAAGCTCGCGACGAGGAACGCGCCGCCCGCGCGGGCGACAAACTGACGCCGGCTCAGCGGTTGCCGCATCTTCTCGGCGAGCAGGCGCTGTGCGAACTCCTCGGTCTTGGCCTCGACGTCTTCCATCTCTCCTCCTCCCGTCCCTTGTCCCTTCCCTATGAGACGTGGCGCTCAGCTACCGGTCCATAGACAGAGAACTCGCCCTCCCGCTGATAGAGCTCCTCGTAGAGCGCGACCTTCTCGGGATCGAGCTCGACGCCGATCCCTGCCCGTTTGGGCAGGCCGAGGCCGCCGGCGGCGAACTCGGGGCGACCGCCCGCGATCACGTCGTCTTCGAGCAGGTTGTAGTGGGTCTGGTTTGCCAGCGTTGCATTCGGGAGCGTCGCGAGGACATGTGCGGCCGCGAATGTCGTCACACCGAGGTCGCCGAAGCTGTGCTTGATGATGGGTAACCCCGCCACCTCGCAGAGGCCGGCCACCTTCTTGAACGCGAGCAGGCCGGGCAGCTGATGCGGGCACGTCACGATTACGTCCGCTGCACGCCTACGGACGATCTCGAGCACGTCGAACTCGAGCCAGGCGGCCTGGTTCGCCGCGACCGGGATTCGCGTGGCGCGGCGGACGCGTGCGAGGCCCTCGAGGTCGTACATCGAGATCGGCTGCTCGACGAACTCGAGGTCGTAGGGCTCGAGCTCTCGCGAAATGGCGATCGCCTCGGCCGGTGACCAGGCCTCGTTCGCGTCGATCCGGAGCTTCGCCTCCGGCCCGATGGCCTCACGCGCCGCGGCGACGTCGGCGACGTCCTTGCGCCGCTCGAATCCCGACTTCAGGTAGATCGTGCCGAATCCCTGGGCAACCCCGTCGGCTGCCTCCGTTGCCATCTCCTCGGACGGCCCCATAGGAACGTACCGGTAGTAGTCGATCCGGTCGCGAACGGGGCCACCGAAGAGGTTCGCGAGCGGTTGCCCGGCCACCTTGCCGACGATGTCCCAGAGGGCGATCTCGAGCCCGCCAAGCGCGGTGTTCGCGGCATGGCGGAAGTGGTGCAGCCCCCGGCGGGAAAGCGCGAGCGCGAGCAGGCGCTCGATCCGGAGCGGATCCTCGCCGACGAATACGTCCCGCACGTGCTCGAGAACGGCCCGAACGAGCCTGACGGCCGGGTGGCCAGGGCACTCACCGATCCCCGTCACGTCCTCGTCGGTCGTAACTTCGACGAGGGCGTTCGTGATCCCCTCGCGGCGGCCCCAAACCCACGTCTCCGCCTCGGTGAAGGGAAGCGAGACGACCGTGACCTTGACGTCCGCGATCCGCACAGCTACCAGACGTTCGGAGGCGGGGCGGCGCTCGCCGCGTCGACGATCACTTCGACGGAGGAGTGGTCGTGCACGAGCGTGACCGGGTAGTCGACGCTTGGCTCGGAGAACAGAAGGATCCGAAGGATCGTCTGCTTCCAGGCGCCTCCGTCCGTGTAGAGGCGTATCCGCTCGGCGGCAAGCAGCTCCCGCATCCCAAGCGTGACCGCCATCGGCGGGACGCCAAAGACGTTCCCGCCGAGGCTTCGCTGGGCGTGGGCGATGATCGTGTCGACCGTGAGCGGGACGATGCGCGTCGTCGAATCGCGGAGCTCGCCGAGCGTGATCTGCGTCCAGCGGCTCGCCGGCGGCTCGTTGAACGCAAGGTGGCCCTGGAACCCGAAGCCGCCGTAGGTTGTGGCGACGCCGCCGCGCCGCTCCATCTCCGCCGCCGGGCGGTCGAGATCGAGCGGCGACGGAAAGATGACGTTCTCGTCGCGCGGGCGGAGCTCAACCTCGACGAGCTCGACGAAGTGGCGACGGAAGTAGCCCTCGAGGTTGAAGGGGTGGGGCAGGGGCAGCGGCCGGCCCTGCCAGTCGAGCCAGTTGTCCATACCGAAGAACGTGACGTGCTCGAGCGAGAGCCGCGCCTGGTTCACCATCTCGGCGAGGAGCGGGTAGTGCCCTTTGGGTCCCAGCGGGACGATGAGTGAGAGCTCGTCCCCGGCCTCGTGCGCCTCCGCCGCCTCGTCGAAGATGGACCGCGCGAAGTGGCGGTAGAGGTCCTCGCTCGTCGGCAGGATCGTGAGCGGAAGCGGCGAGCGCTCGGGCAGCTCGTCCGCTGGGATCGCGAGCCACTCCGCAACGTGCTCGGGGTCGAGAGCAGCGACGGCGCGCTCGCTCGAAGTGCGCTCCATCCGCCCGGGATCATTCCACGGCCCAGGGTGCGGCGCAAGCACTGGAGCCTTGTTGTATCGCTGTAAGGTTGCCCGGTGAGCGAGCGCCGTCTCACGGGTCGCTCGAACCGCTCCGGCGACCGTCGCGTGCTCCTCTCTCCCTCGCTCAACGGCGCGTTCGAGATCGGGCGCTGGGCGCTTCGGCGCCGTGCGACTGGCGTCCGCCCCCGCCCGCATTCCGGTAAGGCACCGACGCCGATCCTCGTGACGACGGTCGGGCTCCAGCTCAGGGAGGAGATGATCGAGCCCCCGCCAGGCCGACCTCGTTACGTACCACGCGCGCATATCTCATCGCACGTCGCTCTTGGTACGAGGCCGGGCTCGTCGTCGTGAGCGCAGCGTCCTTCTGACGTGGCGGGCCCGGTCGTCGTCGTCGGGGCGCACGTCCAGGGCCTCTTTCTCCACGTCGACGCCGTACCGCTCGAGGGCGAGAGCGTCATGGGTTCAGGCTTCGAGGAGCCGGCGGATGGGGGGAAGTCCTCGAACCAGGCCGTCGCTGCGGCGCGCTTGGGAGCGCCGACCGCGTTCGTGTCAGTCGTCGGCTCGGACGGGCGAGGTGAGCGCGCGCTCCGTCTTTTCCGCGAGGAGGGGATCGACACGCGCTTCTGCTTTCAGGTGGATGGGCCGACGGACGTCGGCTTCGTCCTCCTTCCACCGAGCAAGATCCCCGCGATCGCGACTGCGTGCGACCGAAACGAAGAGCTGAACGCGGCGACGATCGAGCGGGCGGCTGACGCAATCCGCTCGGGCTCGCTCGTCGTCTGCGCGCTCGAGGCGCCCCAGGAGGCCGCGCTCGCCGCGTTCCGGATCGCGCGCGCCGCGAACGTGCGAACTCTGCTGAACCCCGCTCCGGCCGCCGAGCTCGAGCCCGAGCTGCTCGAGCTTACGGACATTCTCGTCCCGAACGAGCATGAAGCCGCCGCCCTCGCCGATGGAGGCGGCCCGCCCGCGGTGCTTGCCCGGAAACTGGTCGAGCGGCTCCCCGTGGAGGCCGTCGTCGTAACGGCGGGCGCGGCCGGCGCCTATCTCGCAGAACGGGGGCGTGTGGAGCACGTGGCGGCGCCGTCGGTCGAGGCGGTCGACACGACGGGCGCGGGAGACGCCTTCGTCGCTGCACTCGCCGTTCGGCTCCGCGAGGGCGGCTCGCTACGCGCGGCCTCGTTGTTCGCGGTACGCGCCGCCAGTCTGTCCGTAACCAGGCCCGGGACCATGCCGGCGTTTCCGGCCGCCGACGAGATCGAGCCTCTAGGTTCCCCCATCTGAGAGTGCTCCGACCTCCACCGCGCCCTCGCGCGCGTGCCGCCGCTCCTCCTCGAACACGAGGTCACCGGCCGAATCGTCGCCCTGGGCGAGGCGTCGACGGCAACCACGTCGTGGAGCTCGCGTTGCTCCATCTCGAGCTCAGGGAAGCTCGACAGGGGTCCGCATCGAGATCGATCGAGGGGCACCAGTGATTCCGCCGAACGGACGAGGCTTGCGGGGCAATGTCGGGGCAACGTGACGAGCCGAGACAACCTGAGACGGGCGTGACGCTAACGACGGTCGACGACGGGGACTAGCAGGGAATTCTCAGCCGCACCGAAACCGGCCGAGACGGCCGTCGGGAGCTTTGAATCCCAAGGTCGCAGGTTCGGTCCTGCCCGGCCCATCGAGACTGTCCTGCTAATACCAGCATTTCTGGCCGAATGCCTCATGTGTCCTCGGTCGAGCTCGACCCCTTCAGACCCGAAGGCCCCTCGGTCAGCTAGAACGGGTACGCCCCGTTTTCGCCCGTCGACACGAACCTCATGCTTCCAGCACCGAGCTCGATCGGCTCGACCGATAGCGCCGTCTCGAAAGCAAGTGACGCCCGGATACTCGGATGGGAAACCAGCGTGAACGCCAACGTGGTGTCGCCCACATTCTCCTCGACGCCTAGCCACGCCGCGAGCCGCTCACGCCATTCGTCGGCTCGCTGGCCGGCGAGCGTGATTGCTGCGAGTCGAGCCGTCGCGCCGTGGTCGCGGTAGGGAAGGCCGCCCGCTCGATCCATCACGAAGACGTAAAAATCGTCGAAGTGTGGATGCGGTCCCGCGGCGCGGATCTTGACCGAAGAGCCGTCGCCGAGGACATGCTCCTCATCCATTGTCCAAGCGCCGTCGCGTTTGACCCACTCCGCGATGTCGCTCTTGAAATCGTCCGACGAAAAGCCGATCCCTATAACTCTGGGCAGCTCGGTACACCACGCCTGCGGCGCTCGACCCCGCGCCGTCTCGTAAACGAGTTCGACGAAGCTCCCGCTCGCGGTGGCGTAGCTGTCGCTCGCCGCTCCGATCTCTGCAAAGTCGAGATGGAGCGGAAGGCTTCGCAGTCCGGCCTCGAGAAGCCGGGTGGCGAGGGAGTCGCGCTCCACCGCCGAGACGGCGCACACAACATGGTCGACCGCATAGATCACGAGGCGAAAATCACCAGTGGCAGGTACGCCGAGACGATCCAGTTCGGCTCGTTGACGACCTCGTTGATTTTTAGATCAACGGCAGCACCGCAAAGACAGTAAGCCTGCTCTCGAGTCAGGCCGCGGTCGGTCACGAGGTGGTCGAGCATGTAGCGAACGGCCATCCGGGCATCCTCAAACAGGTCTGGTCCGTGCGCGGTCGTCACGAAGTAGCCGTCCTCGTCGGCGCGGGTCAACTTCCTGCCCGCGGGCGTGATGAACTGGAGTTCCGGAATCCGTTCCTCCTTGCCGAGTCCAAGCCGAAGCGTGACTCTCATGGGAGACTCGATCCCGGTTCCGTTGATCTCGCCATCTCCTTGCGCCGCATGGCAGTCGCCGCACGAGAAGAGCGCTCCGGGCACCAGTACGGGCATGCGGACGATCGCTCCCGGGGTGAGGTGACGAACGTCCATGTTGCCGGCGTTGGCGCGTGGAGGCCAGGTATCGAGGCGACCCGAGTCAGTGGGGGCGACGCCCATGATGCCGCAGAATGGTTCGTATGGAATGCGAATGTCGGCGTCGAAGATGCAGTCTTCCCCAGCAAGCGCGTAATGGTGGATGTACGGCGTGGGAAACTCATCGCCGAGGAGCCCGAATCCAGGAATGACGCCGTTCCACCCCCAACCTTTGTGCTCCAGCGACAGGACCTCGATCTTGAGGACGTCGCCCGGTTCGGCGCCCTCGACATACACGGGTCCCGTGAGGGGATGGATCAGGCTCGGCTCGAGGTTCGCGAGCACGGATGCGTCCGACTCGGACGTGATCTGGCCGGTTCCCTCGAGCGTCTCGAAGACGACAATCTCTCCCGGCTGAATCCGGATACGGGGTGGGTGCGTCTTGTCCCAGAACGCGTGCGGCTGAGAATCGTCGAGGTAGTGGAGCGTCATAGCTCGTCTCGTCGATGCACGGGCGGGAGCGGCTCGAAGGCCTTCTCTTTGAGCACGAGCCGCGACACCGGGAGGGCGCCGAGGTCCCAGGAGCTCCCGTGGTCGGGGACGAAGCGAAGGACGACGTCGTCGGAAGCCAGCGCCTCGCGGACGGCAGTCAGCTTGACGCCGCGCTCTCCGAGGTACTTGAGATGAACGCGTTGGATGATTGGGTCGGCCTCCGGGCGCCGCAGGATCTCGATCTTCCCGTTGAGCGTGAGGCCGCGCA
>JALZFG010000055.1 GCA_030861645.1 Actinomycetota bacterium | reverse complement strand
GCCCCGTGATCAGTTCTTGACGAACGAGGCGCGGATCCGCGTGGTGCTCGACAACGAGACGATCCGCGTCCTGAGCCGGCTGAAGTCGCTCCACCTGTAGAAGTGGCTGCCTCGCGAGCTCACCGCTCTTAGAAGGACGTGGTCGTTGCGGTCGAGGCCGGAGATCGAGCAGCGCGTGCCGCAGTTGAGCGTACGGTTGTCATTGACGACGCGGCCGGTCACCTTGCCGCGGCCTGAACCCCCCAAGGCGACCACTATGCCCGATCCGAGCGGCGGCGGAATCTCACCCGCCTCTCTGTAGCCGGCGCCCACCAGCTCGTTGCTCTCGAGACGCAGCCGGCAGACGGCAGCATCCAGAACGCCCTTACGGTTGTCGTCACATGCGCCGACCCAGAAGTACCCCGGCGCTGAACGCGAGCGGCTCAGGGTCACGGTCGTCCCGAACGCATACTCACAGGGGTTGTCGTAGTCGAACGTGCAGGTCTTCCTGGGCTTCGGCCTGACCGTGATCGAACCGAAGTTGCCCTCACCATGGCTGATCTTGAGCGTGACGGGACTGAAGCGCGCGGTTACGTACCGCGTGCCGGCGGCGAGGGTCAGCGTGCAGCTCCGGGATTTCATTGCGCACTCGAAGTCGCTCCAGCCGGCGAACGAGTGCCCGTCGTCCGGCACGGCCTCGAGCGTCACGCGGGTACCGGGCTCGTAGTGCTGGATGCACGTCTCGTCCGACCCCGGCTCGTACACCTGTACGTCGACCTTGCAGTTGGCCTCCTGCCCGTCCTCAGCGGGTGAGATCGTGAGCCTCCCCGGACCCGCCGTCACCAGCTGGATCTCGGCCTCGGGCTGGAGGAGGGCGCTCTGCGACGGGGCGGACGCCGCTACGAATCCCACCGCAGCCAGGGCGCCGGCCGCCGCGACGGCGAGGCGCTTCGACCGTATGGCGGGCGCACCCACGTGCTTTCTCCTCGTGCGGCGAGCTTCGCAGATCCCACAGCACCGGTCAAGGGCCGCTCCCGTCTTGCCGGCAGGGTCAAGTAGCGGGACGAACGGCCGCGAAGAACGGCGAACCACCAGGGGCGACGACGGTCCAGAAGGGCGGAAACGGCGAAGCGGTGACGAACGGTCGCGAAGCTTTCACCTGACTCGCCCGTTAATGAAGTCGTGGCGGAAGACCGGCAGGTCGCGCGTGTCCTCGGCGAGCCGCAGCGCCTCCGCACTCCTGCGGCGCCACCCCGTCCGTCGTCATAGCCCGGGAGATCAACGAAGAAGGGCGTCGGTCTTCGCCGCCATGATGAAGTCGTTGCGGTGAAGCCCTCTGATCTTGTGCGTCCACCAGCTCACCGTCGCGCGCCCCCACTCGGTCAGCAGCGCTGGGTGATGCCCTTCTTCCTCTGCGAGTTCGCCGACCCGGATCGTGAACTCGAGCGCCTGGGCGAAGTCGGGGAACGAGAAGACTCGCCTGAGTCGCTTGATCCCGTCGATCTCGACGAGCTTCCAGTCGCAGACCTGCGGGTGGAACTCTGCAATCTCGGCATCAGTGACAGTCGGCGCGTCCTTGCGGCACGCCACGCACTTCATCTGCGCGAGCGTCTCCATGCGGTCAGGCTAGCCGAGCACGCATGCGACTCCGCGCACTCGACGCCGGCACCGATTCCTGCGCAGGAGCGCCGGGGCGGCACCGCTACGTTCCGCCCAACTCCCGCTGAGCTAGCCCCCACCTCTCCTTCCGCAGCGCTGCACGCGGTCGCCGGGCGCGATCGCCGCCGGGACCAATCGGCTCGCCGATTTTTACGTCTGCACGGATGCGCGGCACCTTCTGTCGACGGTCATCTAGTGGCGAAAATGGGAGCCGTCGGAGGAGAAAGCACGGCCCGAGTGATGCAGGCCCGCGCGACCATGATTTCCGCGCTGAACCATGCGGAGCGGCTCCCGACTTCAACTTGATCGACGATTGCGGGGGGAAGTCCGGTGTAGCGGCGACCCGATGACCGGAGGTACGCATACCGGACGCACCGCGGGACCGGCGCCGGTCGGGTCAGCGAGGCGCGATCGGTGGCAGCTCCGCGTGCCTCCTGGCAGCTGCGGCTTCCCGATCGAACAAGCTCTTCGCCGTCTCGAGGAGCGCCCGCGCCTGTTCGCGTGTGTCGCCCACGGCGGTGGCCCCGATAAAGCCGTGCCGACCGAGAACGGTCAGCATGTGGAAGACCACGCCCGTCTCGGTCGTTTGGTCGAAGTGGAGACCCTCGCGG
>JALZFG010000041.1 GCA_030861645.1 Actinomycetota bacterium | reverse complement strand
AGGCCGAGCCGCTCCTCGCCGAGGCGCGCGAGGTGTTCGAGCGCCTCGAGGCGACGCCGTGGCTCGAGCGGGCAGCCCGGGCGGCGGCGCCGGTGCGGCCGGCCGAAACCGTGTCCTAGAGAGCGCCCGGCCTCGGCAACCGATGAGTTCTGGGCCGCCGAACCGTCTATCCGGGGCGAAGGCAGATCGCCGAAGACGCGCGCCCGGATGTCGAGCGGGAAGGTGCGTATTCGTAGGTAGAGATGGAGACTGTCGCGGGAAGACGACAAGGAGGCAGGTATGAGTGGAGTGCGGCTCCTCGTGGGGACGCGGAAGGGCGCGTTCCTCCTGACGGCGGACGGGTCGCGCGACGAGTGGGACATCAACGGCCCGTTCTTCGCGGGGTGGGAGATCTACCACGCCAACGCGTCGCCTTCCGATCCAGACCGGCTGTACGCGTCGCAGTCGAGCGGGTGGTTCGGGCAGATCGTCCAGCGCTCCGACGACGGCGGGCAGACGTGGGAGACGGTCGGTAACGAGTTCCGCTACGACGGGGTCGCGGCGACGCACCAGTGGTACGACGGCACGCAGCACCCGTGGGAGTTCGCGCACATCTGGCATCTGGAGCCGTCGCCGGCCGAGCCCGATACCGTGTTCGCGGGAGTCGAGGACGCGGCGCTCTTCCGTTCGACCGACGGCGGACAGACCTGGCAGGAGCTCTCGGGGCTCCGCCGTCACACCGGTGAGCAGTGGCAGCCGGGCGGCGGCGGGTTGTGCCTCCACACGATTCTGATCGAGCCGAACGAGCCGCGGCGCATGGTCGTGGCGATCTCCGCCGCCGGCGCGTTCCGAACCGACGACGGCGGCGAGACGTGGCGTCCGATCAACCGCGGCCTGCGTTCGGGGGAGCTCCCCGACGAGGACAGGGAGGTCGGACACTGCGTCCACCGCATCTCCATGCACCCTTCGCGTCCAGACGTGCTCTTCATGCAGAAGCACTGGGACGTCATGCGGAGCGATGACGGCGGGGAGTCCTGGTACGAAGTGAGCGGGAACCTCCCGTCCGACTTCGGCTTCCCGATCGCCGTGCACGCGCACGAGCTGGAGACCGTCTACGTCGTTCCGATCAAGAGCGACTCCGAGCACGTCCCGCCCGATGGGAAGCTCCGCGTCTACCGCAGCCGGACCGGCGGCAACGAGTGGGAGGAACTGACCCGCGGGCTGCCGCAGAGCCACTGCTACGTGAACGTGCTCCGCGACGCGATGTCCGTGGACGGCCTCGACCCCTGCGGCGTCTACTTCGGGACGACCGGCGGCCAGGTGTACGCGTCGTCGGACGCGGGCGACAGCTGGACGGCGATCGTGCGCGATCTTCCCGCCGTGCTCTCGGTCGAGGCCCAGACGCTCCCGTGATCCGCGTCGCGCTCCCGCAACACCTGCGAACGCTGGTCGGAGTGGAGGGCGAGGTCTTGCTCGACGGGCAGGAGTCGCCGACGGTGTGCACCGTCCTCGATGCGCTCGAGTCGAGGTACCCCGTCCTGCGCGGGACGATCCGGGACTACGGGACGACCGAACGCCGGGCGTTCATCCGCTTCTTCGCATGCGGGAAAGACATCTCGCTCGACCCCGCCAACGAGCCCCTGCCGGATGAGGTGGCATCGGGAGCCGAACCCTTCCGCGTGGTCGGGGCGATCGCCGGCGGATAGGTGGAGGTCTGTCGCGGCGCGCGCGCCTCTCGCTACGGGCGGTGAAGCCGGCGGCCGCCGCGATGCTGGCTCCGAACGTCGAGGTCCTCCGGGTAGTCGACGTCGCCCGGGGGGCGGAGGTCGTCGCAGGGGACGGCCGTGACGGCCATGGACCGCAGCCCCTCGTCTGGGACGCCGCTCCAGCGCGAGCGGGCGACGAGGACGGGGTGGCTCCGCTGGCCGTCGTACGTCGCCGCGAGCACCTCGCCGCGGCCGGCCCGCCAAGCGGTGACGACGCGGTCGATCGCGGCCGGAGCGAGGTCAGGACCGTCGGCGAGCACGACGACCGCCGCCTCGACGTCCTCGCTTAGCGCCGCGAGGCCGCAGCGGAGCGAAGCGCCGGGTCCGCGCCCCCACTGCGGGCACCGAACGGTGCGGGCGTCGGTGTCGACGTCGTGCGCTCCGAGCACGACGACCACCTCACCCACGGTATGGCTCGCGCGGATGCGCTCGAGCACCGGCTGAAGCAGGATGCGCTGCTTCGGCGAGCCAAACCGCGTCGACGCGCCGGCGGCGAGGACGACCGCTGCGATCACATCAGCGCCGCCGCGATCGGTACCGCCGCTAGTGGGAGACGGCGCGGCCGGCGACGAAGGGCCGCGCGAGCGGCGGGGCCTTCGGCAGCTCGCCCCGCTCAAGCTCGGCGATCTCGAACTCCGCGGCGCGGATCGCCTCGACGGTGCGGCGGTTGCAGTTGCAGCCGACGACCACACGCCAGGGGCGGTTGAGGCGGTCCTGCCACCGCGCGAGGCGCGGGTCGTCGGACCGAACGTGCTCCCCGAACAGGAGCTGGCCGCCCGGCTTCAGCACGCGGCGGATCTCCGCCAACGAGCAGCCGAGGTCAGCGACCGCGCAGAGGACAGCGGTGACGACGACCGTGTCGAAGGAGTCGTCCGCGAACGGGAGGGATTCCGCCGTCGCCGAGACCACCCTGGCGTCGCGCCGCGCCGCCGTGAGCCGTCGACGCAGCCGCGCCGCCATCGCGTCGTCCGGCTCGACCAGGACGAGCTCCTCGAGGTCCGCTGGGTAGTGCGGCACGTTGAGGGCGGTTCCCGCACCGACCTCGAGCACGCGCCCGCGAGCCGACGAGAGGAGCTTCCGCCGACGCTCGCGCAGCCCCGCTCGCTCAGCGCCCTCGCCCAGCTTGTCGTACAGCGCCGCCCTGATGTCGCGCCAGGTCATCCTTCCCACGCGTCAAACCGCGGCGACGGCGCGCCGCACGAGAACCCGGGCGAGGTCGAGCTTGTACATCGTCCCCGGCAGCGGCGTCGCCTCGTCGAGCGCCTCGCTGTGCGACAGCTCCCAAGGGATCGGCGCGACGCCGGCAAGCGCAAGCCGCACCTCCGAGCCGAACCGCGCCGCGGCGACACCGACGAGCGGGAACGCCCAACGGCGGCGGTCCATCTGCTTCAGGTACACGCTCGCGTCCGGAGCGGGCACCTCGAGCTCGAGGATGAGCTCGTCCCGCGCCAGCGTCGTCGTCGAGCGGTCGTCCTCCGTCGGGAGGCGGTAGAGCTCGCGCAACGCGAGCA
>JALZFG010000490.1 GCA_030861645.1 Actinomycetota bacterium | reverse complement strand
GAGCGCCGCCGCGCACGGCGGCGCGCCGTCCGTGTTCGCCGCGCCTCCGCCCTGTTCATCGTCGCCGTTCTCGCGGTCGGCGTCTGGCAGCTCGTCGTGCGGACGACCGGCGAAGGCGGCGAGCGGGCGTCCGGACCCGTCGCCGCGCAGGCGAAGCGGCCAGCGCACGACAGGGCGCAGGCGACGACGACGGCCGCGCAACCGCGGGGTGCGATCAATCCGAAGGTCTCCGGGATCACGACGTTTCGCGGCAACCTGACGCGCACGTACTACGGCGAGGGGCCGGTGCCGCGACGACCGAAGATTCTCTGGCGCTACCCGCGTCGGGGAGCCCTCTGCTCCCAGTCGGCGGACGAGTCGGGCACGCACACCTGGTGTGGAATCGGCTGGACGGGGCAGCCGAACGTCATCCCGCACAAGCGGGGGAGAACGCTCGAGCTTCGGTTCGGTGCGTACGACGCGCACTACCACTTCCTCAACGCGCGAACGGGGCGACCGATGCGGCCGGATGTCGTCACGGGAGACCTGGCGAAGGGATCGGCGACCTCGGATCCGGACGGGTACCCCCTCTACTACGCAGGCTCGCGCGACAACCTCTTCCGCATCATCGCGCTCGACCGCCGCCCGACCGTGCTCTGGTCGATGGATGCGAACACGAGCGTCCCGTACATGGTGTGGAACAACGACTGGGACGGCGCCGCCCTCATCGTCGGCGACTACCTGCTCGAGGGTGGAGAGAACTCGTGGTTCTACGTCGTGAAGCTCAACCGCGGCTGGACGCGAAAGGGCAAGGTCCGCGTGCGCCCCCGGATCGTGTTGACCGTGCCGAGCTGGGACGCCCGGCTCGAGCGCGACGCGCCCGACCGCCACTTCTCGATCGAGAACTCGGTCGCGTTCCGGAACGGGATCGTCTACTTCGCGAACTCGGCCGGGCTCGTCCAGGGCTGGAACATCGCCCGGATTCTGCGAGGCGGTCGCGGTGCGCGGCGCGTCTTCCGCTTCTGGACGGGGGACGACACGGACGCTTCGGTCGTGATCGACGACAAGGGGTACCTCTACGTCGCGAGCGAGCTCGAGAAGTTCAACGCGCGCTCGCGGCAGGTCGGGCAGCTGATGAAGCTGAACCCGTACAGGCGAAAGCGGCCGCTCGTGTGGCGCGTCCACCTCAGGGAGACGAACGCGGGTGCGGGTGGCTCGTGGTCCACCCCAGCACTCGACCGCGGCATGGTCTACGTCGCAACGAACCGGGGCGGCGTCGTCGGCGTCGATCGCAGGACCGGAACAGTCCTCTGGAAGATCCGCCTGCCCGGTCCGACATGGGGCTCCCCCGTCGTCGTCGACAACGTCCTGCTCGAAGGCGATTGCGCGGGCGTCCTGCACGCGTACGACGTCGCGAACCAGCGACGCAGGCCGCGGGAGTTGTGGCGCATCAAGCTCGGCGGCTGCATCGAGGCGACGCCGGCGGTGTGGCGGGGGCGGATCTTCGTCGGCACGCGTGCCGGGGCGATGTACGCGATTGGCGAGAAGCGGCGCTAGCCAGGCGCGGCCTTGAGCCTGCTCGTCTTTCTCGTCATCGTCCTCGCCGGCGGGCTGCTCATCGGTGCGCTCGCACGGCTCGCCGTCCCCGGGCCCGATCCGATGCCGCTCTGGGCGACCGCCGCCCTCGGGGTCGCGGGCTCTGTGGTCGGCGGTGTCATTGCGCGCGTCGCGCTCGGCTCCGCCGGAGGGCTCCCCATCGGCTTCGCCGCGTCCGTCCTGCTTCTGATCGTGTACCGGCGGGTCGTCCAGAAGCGCGGGATCACGGGGCCCGCCGCAAAGGAGCGGCCGACGCGCGGGATCGGGGTTCACGAGCGGGCGCTGGAGCAGCGCTCCGACGCCGACCAGCTGCGCAAGCTCGAGCGTCTTCGCGCCGCAGGCGTGATCAGCGAAGACGAGTTCGAGCGGAGGGAGGCGGAGCTGCGCCGCGGCGAAGAGTCACCGCGATGACCGCGCCGCGCGTGCGGCTCATCACTCCGGCGGCCAGGAGGCGAGCGGCTCCCGGCCGCGCGGAAAGCTCCGTGCGGCGGTGAGCCCCCACTCACCGTCCCGCCAGATGTACGTCACGACGACGATCCGGGCATCGTCGATCTCGTACACGTGGAGACCGCGCGCCTCGCCGCGACGGTGGGGCCGCGGCTGACCGAGACCAGGCGCGGTGGACACCACGACGGCGCGCTCGCCGCCGCGCGCGATCTCGAACTCGCGCCGTTCGCTGACGGCGCCCTGGTGAATGTGGCCGGCGAGAATGAGCTCGGCCCCCGCGTCGACGAGCGCGGCGAGCACCGCGCTTCGCCTCGCGACCGGCCTCTTCCGCGAGCGCCACGGGGCACCAAGGAGATGGTGGTGCAAGACGACGACGCGCAACGCCGCGCCGTCTGCGGACGCGAGCACCTCACGCGCGTGCGCCAGCTGACGCCGGCCGATCCCGCCCGACTGGTGGCGCCACGGGCGAACCGAGTTGAGCCCGACGACGAGAAGCGCGTCGGAGCGATAGATCGGCTCCGTCGTCTCCCACTGGCGCTCGAAACGGTCGAACGTCCGGGTGAAGCGCGCCGGGAAGGTGTAGGGGATGTCGTGATTGCCCGGGACCGCGAGCAGCGGACGGGCGAGCCGCCGCAGGAACGCGGCGGCCCGCTCGTGCTGGTGGTCGCGGCCGCGATGGGTGAGATCGCCGCTGACGACGATCAGCTCAGGCTCTTGCGCCGCGATCAGACCGGCCAGAGCGCGCTCGGTCTCCGCGTCCTTGCCCGTTCCGATGTGAAGGTCGGAGACGTGCAGCACGCGGGTGGGCACAGCCGGTGGAGGCTATAGTCTCGTGCGCCGTGGACGAGCCAACCGAGATCTTCGACGACCTCTACCTCGGTCTGCGCGCGGGCGGCGCGCTGCGGAAGAAGCGGCGGGGAGAGCCGCTCACGAGCGAGGAGCGCGAGGCGCTCGGGCGTTGGCAGCGCCTGGCCGCGTGGCGGAAAGCGCTGGCGATCGGGGCCTTCGCCGTTGGCACGTTCGGCCTCGGCTTCACCCTCGGCGGCCTCGTCTTCGGTCGCTGGCGCAGGGCGTAATCACCGGCGGCTGGACTCCGCGTCCCTCGCGGGGAACAGGACCGTCGGGACGTCCTCGTCGGCCGGGTTCAGGTCGAGCAGGATCACCTCGACGACCGTCGCCACGACGGCGGCGAGGGGAATGGCGAGGAGAACGGCGAAGCCGCCGAAGAGGATCGCCGCACCCGAGACCGAGACGAGGACGAGGAGCGGCGAGAGGCCGACAGCGTCGCCGAGGACGCGCGGGATGATGATGTAGTCCTCGAGCAGCCTGACGACGAGCACGGCGAGTCCGGCGTACAGGGCGAGCTGCCATGAGTCGGTGAAACCAACTCCGACCGCGATCGCGCCGGCGGCCAGCGGCCCGATCACCGGAATGATCTCGACGATCCCGGCGAACGCGCCGACGAGCAGCCAGAACGGCAGGCCGATCGCGGCGAAGGTCGTCGAGAGCACGGTGGCGACGAGGAGGATCAGGAGCCCTTGGCCGCGGACGTAGGCGCCGAGCTTGAGGTCGATCAGGTCCCATGTGTCTCGGACGAGCTTCCGGCGCGGTCGTGGTAACAGCGACGTCACGAGATTGACCGCTCGGTCGCGCTCGAAGATCCAGTACGCCCCACAGGCGAGCACGAAGAAGATCGCGACGAAGATCTCGAACGTCACACGCGTCGCCTCGAGGGCCGGGTCGACGAGCTCCGACGCAGAAGGCAGCTCCTCGAGGCGGTCGGCGACTGCCTGCAGGATCGTGTGCTTGATGCCCGTCGCCTCCTCTGCGCGGCTGCGAACCTCGGCGCGCGTCGTCGGGATCGCGCCGCCGAGCGCTTCCTGAGCCTGGTCGACCGCGCGCGGCACGGCGGCCCAGAGCAGGAGCCCGACCAGGGCTGCAAGGGCGAGGTAGTGGAGCAGGATTCCCACCCCGCGCGGGACGTGGTGGCGGCGCAGCGTCTCGACGCCCGGCCGCATCGCCGCGGCGATGATGAACGCCAGGAAGAGCAGCGCGATCAGCACCTTCAGCTTCCAGAGCGCCAGCGCGCCAACGACAACGCCGACGAAGACGACGGCGGCGACGAACGCCCGGCGCGCAGTGTCGCGCATCTTCTCGGAATTGTCGCAAGAAACCGCGCCGGCCTAGGCGCGACGACGGCGGAGGCTTCTTCCGCCGGCGCGGGCGAAGAGCGCAGGTGCGGGTCCGTAGCGTCCTCGAACGGCTGGTGACCCGAGTACGAGTCGGGTACTCGGGCTCGTCGGTCGCGAGCGCTCCGGCGGGCTCCCCGGCGGCGACCGAACGTCAGTTCGACGAGATAGACTGGCCGTCTATGAGCCGGGACGAGCTCGTCGTCCACGGGGCGCGAGAGCACAACCTGAAGAACGTCACCGTCCGCCTGCCCCGGAACAGGCTCGTGTGCATCACGGGCCTCTCCGGTTCCGGCAAGTCGAGCCTTGCCTTCGACACGATCTACGCGGAGGGGCAGCGGCGCTACGTCGAGTCGCTGTCCGCGTACGCCCGGCAGTTCCTGCAGATGATGGAGAAGCCCGACGTGGATTCGATCGACGGGCTGTCGCCGGCGATCTCAATCGACCAGAAGACGACGTCGCGCAATCCGCGTTCGACGGTGGGCACGGTCACGGAGGTCTACGACTACCTCCGGCTCCTCTACGCGCGCGTCGGGCGCCCCCACTGTCCGATCTGCGGCCGCCCGATCGCCGGACAGAGCCTCGAGTCGATCGTGGATCAGATCCTCCAGCTGCCCGAGGGCACACGCTTCACCGTCAACGCGCCTGTCGTTCGCGACCGCAAGGGCGAGTACCGCGAGCTCTTCGAGGAGCTCCGCAGCGACGGCTTCACGCGCGTCAAGGTCGACGGCGAGCAGCGGCTGCTCGAGGAGCCCATCGAGCTCGACAAGAAGTTCAAGCACACGATCGAGGTCGTCGTCGATCGGCTGATCCTGAAGCCGGACCTCCGGACGCGGCTCGCGCAGTCGGTGGAGACGGCGACGCAGCTCGCGGACGGGCTCGTCGTGCTCGACGTTCTCGGCGGTGACGCGACGACGTACAGCGAGCGGTTCGCCTGCCCTGACCACGGCGTGTCGCTCCCCGAGCTGCAGCCGCGGATCTTTTCCTTCAATTCGCCGCACGGCGCCTGTCCGCGCTGTACGGGACTCGGCGCGCAGCAGGAGATCGATCCCGACCTGCTCGTGCCCGACCCGAGCCTGTCGCTCGCCGAGGGCGCGCTCGTGCCCTGGTCGATCGGCAACTCGAGCTTCTACGAGTCCGTCATCCAGGCGATCGCCGAGCGCTACGAGATCGACCTGGACACGCCGTGGGAGGACCTCTCCGAGGAGCAGCGCGACCTCTTCCTCTACGGGACGAGAGGCGATCGGGTGTACGTCCAGTACCGGAACCGCATGGGGCGCCGCCGCTCGTACATGCTCGCCTTCGAGGGCCTCGTCCCGAGCCTGGAGCGGCGCTACAAGGAGACGGACTCCTCGCAGCAGCGCGAGCGCATCGAGGAGTACATGAGCTTTCGCCCCTGTCCCGAGTGCAAGGGGGCGCGTCTGCGACCAGAGGTCTTGGCCGTGACCGTCGGCGGCAACAACATCCACGAGTTCAGTCAGCTTTCGGTGACGCGCGCAATCGAGTTCCTCGACACGCTCGAGCTGACCGAGACGGAGCGGCTGATCGGTGCTCGGATCATCAAGGAGATTCGGGAGCGGCTGACCTTCCTCGACGACGTCGGCGTCGGATACCTCCAGCTCGACCGCGCGTCGGCCACCCTGTCAGGCGGCGAGGCCCAGCGTCTGCGCCTCGCCACGCAGATCGGGTCGCAGCTCGTCGGCGTTCTCTACATCCTGGACGAGCCCTCGATCGGCCTCCATCAGCGCGACAACGGGAGACTGATCGCGACGCTCGCTCGGCTCCGGGACCTCGGGAACACCGTGCTCGTCGTGGAGCACGACGAGCAGATGATGCGGGCGGCGGATCACCTCGTCGACATGGGCCCGGGCGCCGGCGAGCACGGCGGCTACGTCGTCGCTGAAGGGCCCGCGGCCGCGGTGGAGCGCGCGGGGTCGCTGACGGGCAAGTTCCTTTCCCGCGAGCGGGAGATCGCCGTTCCGGCGCGCCGCCTCGAGGACCGCGGGTCGTTTTGGGTCCGCGGCGCGTCGATGCACAACCTCAAGAACATCGACGTCGAGTTTCCGGTCGGCAAGCTCGTCTGCATCACGGGCGTGTCGGGCTCGGGGAAGTCGACGCTCGTCAACGAGATCGTCTACAAGGCGCTCGCCAACCGGCTGCACCGGCTGCGCGTGAAGCCCGGAAACCACCTCGAGTGCGAGGGCATCGAGTGCTTCGACAAGGTGATCGACATCGACCAGTCGCCCATCGGTCGCACGCCCCGTTCGAACCCCGCCACCTACACGAAGCTGTTCGACCACATCCGTGAGCTGTACTCGCTCACGCCGGAGGCGAAGGTGCGCGGCTACCGGCCCGGCCGCTTCTCCTTCAACGTCCGTGGCGGCCGGTGCGAGACGTGCAAGGGCGACGGCCAGATCAAGATCGAGATGCACTTTCTGCCCGACGTCTACGTGCCCTGCGAGACCTGCCACGGGGGCCGCTACAACCGCGAGACCCTCGAGGTCCGCTTCAAGGGGAAGTCGATCGCGGACGTCCTGGAGATGTCCGTCGAGGAGGCGTTGCATTTCTTCGCCAAGATCCCGAAGATCCGCCGTCGCCTCCAGACCCTGCACGACGTCGGCCTCGACTACATCAAGCTCGGGCAGCCGGCGACGACGCTGTCCGGCGGCGAGGCGCAGCGCGTCAAGCTTGCCGCGGAGCTCTCGAAGATCGCGACGGGGCGGACGCTCTACATCCTCGACGAACCGACGACCGGCCTCCACTTCGCAGACATCGAGAAGCTGCTCGACGTGCTCCAGCGCCTGGTCGACGCCGGAAACACGGTGCTCGTGATCGAGCACAACCTCGACGTGATCAAGCAGGCGGACTGGATCGTCGACCTCGGGCCCGAAGGGGGCGAGGCCGGGGGAGAGGTCGTCGCCACGGGGACGCCGGAGCAGGTCGCCGAGGTCCGCGACTCGTACACAGGCCAGTACCTGCGCCCGATCCTGCCGGCGGCAGCGGCTGCCGCGGCGTAGCGGCGGCGTAGGGACCTCGGCGCTCAGCAGGCTCGTAGTACGCGCGTGAAGCGCGTTGTCGCCCTCGCTGTTCTCGGGCTCGTCCTCTCGCCACCCGCCGCCGCGGCCAGGCACAGCGCCGCCGGCCTCTCGATCGCAGTTCCGTCCGGATGGCACGTCGTCAAGCGCCGACTCACGCCGTGCAGCAATCCGATCGAGCGGATCGATTTGGCGGGCGACGGTGCGCTCGTGATGCTGCAGGAGGCCCTCGACCGCGCGTACGTGCGGCGCTTCCCGCGACGCCCGCGCCGCTTCACGGTCGCGGGCGAGCCGAACGTCATCGCGTGCTGCGGGGTCGCGAGACGGAAGGGATGGATGATCCCCTTCCGCGACCGCGGCCGCTCGTTCTACGCCTATGTCTACCCGGGCCGAGCGGGCTCGCTGCGCGCCGCGCTCGGCGCGTTGCGCAGTCTCCGCGTCACGCCGCCCTGAGAAGGACGTCCGCGAAGTCCGCGGCTTACGCGGTGGCTGCCCCCTCGTCGTCGAGCATGACCGCGATCACGCGCTCGCGCTCGGGCGAGCGCCCCGCCGCGAGCCCGGTCGAACGTCAAACCGCGGCCTCGGCTAGCCGCGGTCAGCCTCCGCGTCGAGCGCCTGCCCGAGGGGGAAGACCTTCCGCGGCGAGCGGTCGTCGACGCAGCAGGACGGAGAGGCGATTCCGCCAGGAGCGCAGCCGGCGATCCCGGAACCGAAACACGAGTTTCTGCAAATAGGATTCAGCGCTTGGCTGTCACGCCGAGACAGGACAAGCGCCGCGTGCTCCTCGACGCCGCCGTGCGCGTCTTCGCGCGCAAGGGCTACCACGAGTGCCGCGTGGGCGACATCGCGGGGGAGGCCGGAGTGGCGCACGGGCTCCTCTACCACTACTTCAGCTCGAAGGAGCAGGTGCTCGAGACGATCTTCCGCGAGACGTGGCAGCTGATGCTCGACACCATCCACGGCGTCCAAGAGCCCGGCGAGCCGGCCCGCGAGAGCCTGCGCAAGGTCGCCGCGATCGTACTCCGCACGTGGCGAAACGACCCGGATCTCGTCCGCGTGCTCGTGCGTGAGGTGACGCGCAGCCCGCACCTTCAGGAGGAGATCGAGGAGATCGATCAGGCGTTCGCGACGCTGCGGGGCATCATCGAGCGGGGACAGGAAAACGGCGAGTTCCGCCCGGGCATCGACCCCGAGTTCGCGAGTTCGATCTTCTACGGCGCGCTCGAGGAGATCCTCACCGGCTGGGTGATGGGCCAGCTCCCGGACGGCGACGACGACGTCGCGCGGGCCGAGAGAACGCTCGTCGAGATGCTCTGCGGGGGGCTCGACCGGGAACCGGTCTGACGCGAGCGGTCCACGGGTACGCTGGCGGCGTGGCAAGCGTCGCTGGGGACGCCGCCCAGCAAACCGATCAGAGCCAGCGCGCGTGGTGGCTGCGTGCGGTGCTCGTCCTGGAGGCGCCCCGGCCCGTCTTCGCCGCGCTCCGGGACGACTCTGCCGAGGCGAGCGACGCTCGGCAGGAGCCCGTGACCGCCCTCGTGATTCTCGCCGGGATCGCGGGCGTGCTCGCGGCGCCGACGACAGGGGAGCTTCTCGACGACGCGGAGATGGACATCGTGCTTCTCCTCGTGACCGTGTTCCTCGCGGGCGCGCTCTACGGCCTTGTCAGCTACTGGCTCGGCGGGGGCGCGCTCCAGCTCGCCCTCGAGCGCTTCGGCAGCCGCGGTGGCTACCGGCGGAGCCGCCACCTGCTCGCGTTCGCCTCGGCGCCGCTCGTCCTCTCGCTCTTCGTCGTCTGGCCCGTCCGGCTTGCCGTTCACGGGGGCGACACGTTCCGCACCGGCGGCCGCGACGCGGGTACGGCGGGCACGGTCTTCCTCGGCGTCGAGCTCGTGTTCGTCGCCTGGGCGCTCGTGCTGCTCGTGATCGGCGTCCGGGCGGTGCACGGCTGGAGCTGGTACCGGGCGCTCGCCGCCTCCGCGGTCGCCGTCGCCCTCGCGGGCGTCGTGCTCGGCGCCTTCGCCGCGCTCTTCACCGCGGCGTCTCCGTACTAGCGACCGGCTCTCCTCGCTCGCCGAGCAGAGCCTCGAAGCGCTCCAGCTCCTCCTGGGGGATCGAGTACCCGTGCTGCTCCTCGGGGAACGCCCCGCCGCGGACGTCTGCGGCGTACG
>JALZFG010000470.1 GCA_030861645.1 Actinomycetota bacterium | reverse complement strand
GACGAAGGGCTGGTCGCGGCGATCGAGACCGCGGGGGCGGGAGTCCCCGAGTACGAGGTCTGCCTCGAATCGCTCAGGCGGATGGCGTCGCTCGGCGCGGAGTTCCTGCACGGGAGCCCGACGTCGACGCACGTGAACATCGGCTCCTTCAGCGACGCGATCAGCAACGTGCGGCCGTTCCTGTTCTCGGCGAGGGCGCTCGAGCAGGGGCAGATGTTCTGGCTCGACCTCAGCGCGTCGTACGCCGGCTGCTACGTCGACACCGACCGAACGGTTTCGGTCGGGGAGCCCAGCCCGAGCCAGCGGGAGCTGTACGACGTCGCTGCGGAGATGTACTCGGTGCTGCTCGAGAACGCGCGGCCGGGGGTGACCGGCGGCGAGCTGTGGGAGCGCGCCGACGGCATCGCGCGCGCCGCCGGCTACGGCGACTACTCGAACCACGTCTACCTCGGCCATACGACCGGCATCACGACGTCGTCGCGGCCCGTCGTCGCGCGCGGCGAGACGGCCGAGCTGCGCGCCGGCAGCTTCCTCAACGTCGAGCCGGGCATCTTCGTCCCCGGCGTCGGCGCCGCGTGCATCGAGAACACGCTGCATATCACGGAAAGCGGGGCAGCCGCGATCAACGGCTGCGGAATCGGGATCCATGTCGTCTAATGGGGCGGCGGGCAGGCCCGCTGCGGCAGGAAGGAGGCGCCGAGAGCTGCTGAGACCGCAACAGGAGTCGATACCAAAGCGTACGGAGGTTGATTGATGGGAAAGATTCGTTGGCGATTCGCAGTCCTGCCCCTCGTCGCTGCGATCGTGATGCTCGCCGGCTGCGGTGGCGGCGGCGGCGGAGACGAAGGCACGATCAAGATCGGCGCCTCGCTTCCGCTGACCGGCGATTTCTCGGAGCCCGGGGTGGCGGCGAAGCAGGGCTACACGATCTGGCAACAGATCGTCAACAAGAACGGCGGCCTGCTCGACCGCGACGTCCGGGTCGTCGTCAAGGACGACCAGTCAGACCAGAACCTGGTCGTCACCGACTACAACGCGCTGATCAACAAGGAGAAGGTCGACCTGCTCCTCGGCACCTTCTCGTCGCTCCTGAATCTGCCCGCCTCGGCGGTCGCGGAGCGAAACAAGATGGTGTACGTCGAGCCCGCGGGTGGCTCGCCAGAGATGTTCAACCGCGGCTTCAAGTACCTCTTCTTCGCGCAGCAGGCGACGGCGCCGCACCAGGCGGACCTGTTCTCGGAGTGGGTCACGAACCTGCCCGGAGCGCAGAAGCCGAAGACCGCGGCGTACATCGCCGCCGACGACCCGTTCGGCGGCCCGGTCGCCGAGGGGATCCAGGACAAGCTCCAGGACGGTGGGGTGCGGACGGTCTACAGCAAGATCTACCCCCCCGAGACGGTCAACTTCGACGCGATCGCATCGGCCGTCGCCGCGAAGAAGCCGGACGTCATCGCCCAGGGCTCGGCCGGGCTCTCCGACGGCGTGAACCTGGTGCGGGCGCTCATCAAGGTGGGCTACAGCCCGAAAGAGCTGTTCCAGGCGTCGGCGCCGTCGTTCGCCGACCAGTACTCGAACGCGATCGGGGTCAAGAACACCAACGGCGTCTTCTACGCGGTCAGCTACCACGTCGATGCGGACACGACCGGGAACGCGGAGTTCCTGAAGGCGTACCGGGCGAGGTACAAGACCGACCCGCCGGAGGACGCCGCCGACGCGTACGCGGCGGCCCAGGTGCTCCAGAAGGCGATCGAGGAAGTCGGCGAGCTCGACCAGGACAAGATCCGCGACTGGCTCCATCAGAACTCCGTCGACACGATCCTCGGCAAGCTCTCGTGGGACGAGACGGGCGCCCCGGAGCAAGCGTTCCTGCTCGCGCAGTGGCAGAAGGGCAACGAGGAGATCGTCCTGCCGAAGAACCTCGCCACGAGCGACACGATCATCAATCCCAAGCCTCCGTGGTCGAAATAACGACAACCGTCGGCGCAGGGCGGGGGAACGACCTCCCCCGCCCGCGCCCGGCGCGGGGAGACGCGTGACCCAGCTCGTCCAGGCGCTCATCCTCGGCCTCCTGATCGGCGGCGTCTACGCGCTGCTCGCCTCCGGCCTGACGCTGATCTTCGGCGTCATGGACGTGATCAACGTCGCCCAAGGCGCGCTTCTCATCTTCGCCGCATTCGTGAGCTGGGCGCTCTGGAAGGACCTCGGGATCGACCCCCTGCTCTCGGTCCTCCTGACGACGCCGGCGATGTTCGTCTTCGGCTGGGGGATGTACAGGCTGACGATCCAATGGATCTCCGGCAAGCCGGCTTCGATGTCGGTGCTGCTCACCTTTGCGCTCGCGCTTGTCATCGAGGGCGTCATGGGGCTGATCTGGTCGACGACCTACCACGCGGCGACGCCGGGCTACTTCGCCGAGTCCTTCCGGCTCGGCGACTTCTACTTTCCGAAGGCGCAACTCTTCGGGTGCGCGATCGCCGCCGGCGTCCTGACGGCGCTCTACGTCGTCCTGACCTCGACCTGGCTCGGGCGTGCGATCCGCGCCGTATCCGAGAACGTCAGCTCCGCGCGCCTCGTCGGCGTGAACGCGCGCAACGTCGCCGCGCTGACGTTCGCGATCGGCGTCGCGACGACCGGCGCGGGCGGCTCGATCGTCGCCGTGCTCTACCCGTTCCTGCCGGGGTCGCACTACCAGTGGATCTCCCGCCTGCTCGGCATCATCGTCCTCGGCGGGATGGGGAGCCTGCCGGGCGCGGTCGTGGGCGCGCTCACGCTCGGCGTCGCGGAGACGATGACCACGACGTACGTCTCGCCCCGTTGGGCGACGATGGTGCCCTATGCGGTGATCATGGTCGTCCTCCTCGCGCGCCCGCAGGGGCTCCTCGGGGCGAAGCTCCGGGAGGACGTCGTCGTATGACCGCGCCGCTCGCGGAGCGGATCACGGGAAGTCGTGCCGGGCGGATGGCGTCCGTCCACGGGCTGCGCGCGCTCGTCGTCGCCGCGCTCGTCGCGCTCGCCGCGTACCCACTCGTCTCCGACGACCTCTACTACCAGAACATGATCATCCTCTCGCTCCTCTTCGCCGTGATGGGGAGCGGATGGAACATCATCTCCGGGTTCGCCGGCTACGTCTCGCTGGGCCAGAGCGCGTTCCTCGGCATCGGCGCGTACACGACCGCGCTCTTCGCGCTCCGCGTCTTCGAGGGCGCCTCGCCGTTCTGGTTCGTCCCGATCTCGGCCGTCGTCGCCGGCGTCTTCGCCGCGGTCGTCGGCTCCGTGCTGATGCGCACGCGCGGCCACGCCTTCGTGATCCTCACGATCGCGTTCCTCTTCGTCATGCAGATCGTGACGCTGAACTGGTCGGAGCTCACGAACGGCAATCACGGCCTGACCCTGCCGCTGCCGCAGTGGAGCCGTGACTACCAGGACTGGCCGTTCTACTACGCCCTCTTCGCGCTGATGCTGATCTCGGTCGCGATGTCGGCGTGGATTCGGCGGACGAAGTTCGGAATGGGGCTGATCGCGATCCGCGAGGACGAGAGCAAGGCCGCGAGCGTCGGCGTCAACACCCCGATCTACAAGGTGCTCGGCTTCGTCGCGAGCGCCGTCTGGATCGGGGCGGCGGGAGGCGTCTACGCGTACTACCTGACGTTCATCGACCCGCGCGGCATGTTCGACATCGTCGTCAGCGTGCAGGTCGTCCTCGCGGTCCTCCTCGGCGGCCGCGGGACGATCTGGGGGCCGGTGCTCGGCGCCTTCATCCTCGAGCCGCTGAACGAGATCACGAACACCGAGTTCGGCGGCGGCAACGAGCGCCTGATCTTCTTCGGCGGCCTGCTCGCGCTCGTCGTCCTGCTCCTGCCGCGCGGGATCATCCCGAGCATCGCCGAGATCCGGACGCGGCGGCGCGAGGCGCGGACGGCCGCGCGCGTCGGCGCCCGCCTGGAAC
>JALZFG010000468.1 GCA_030861645.1 Actinomycetota bacterium | reverse complement strand
GGCACAACCGCGCCGGCGAGTACGGCGACGGCCCTGCCGCCGCCGTCCTTCCAGCCGCCGCTGACATCCGTCCACTCCGTCATCGGCGACAGGAGGTTCCCGTCGGTGTCGACGGCGGGCGCGCCTTTGAAGTGATCACGGTCGACCTGCCGCGCGTTCATGCGCTCCCCGAAGGCCGGAGCGAGCCGGTACGTGAGCCGCAGCGTTCTCCCCGCGTGTCCGACCACGCGCTCACGCCGCGGCCGCTCGGCGAGCCGGACGATCGCGTCGGCCACGCGCTCCCCGTCCAGGACCGGGTTGAGCGGCTTGATCGCGCGCCCCGTGCGGTTCGCCGCGTGCTGGAAGAACGGCGTGTCGATCGAGGCCGGGAGGATGGTGCAGACGTGCACGTCGGCAGCTCCATCGAGGCTGAGCTCCTGCCGCAGCGACTCGCCGAGCGAGCGAACCGCCCACTTCGAGGCGACGTACGCGCTGATGTACGGGGCGCCCAACGTCGCGAAGACGGACGCGTTGTTGATCAACACGCCGCTCCCCTGATCCCTGAAGCGGCGCAGCGCCGCGCGTGCTCCGTGCACGTACCCGAAGAAGTTCGTCTCAATGACGCGCCGATAGAGCTCGAGCGGCGAGTCCTCGAGCCGCGCGAAGAGCGAAACGGCGGCATTGTTAACCCAAACGTCGAGACGACCGAAGGCGTCGACGGCCCGAGCTGCCAGCGCCTCGACAGCCTCGGCGTCTGCGACGTCGGTCGGGACGGCGATCGCCGAGCCGCACTCCCGCGCGAGAGTCGCAAGCGGCTCTTGGCGGCGTGCCGCGACGGCGACATTCGCTCCCCGACGCGCAAACGCAAGCGCAGTCGCACGCCCGATGCCGCTCGACGCGCCGGTGACGACGACCGTCGACTCCTCGAGCTTCCGTCGCACGTCGAGCTACGGCTACCCGGCGTGGACGGTGCGAAACCCCGTGAGTTTTCCTCCAGCGCGCGGAAACCGGTGCGCGGACGCGATGGCTAGCCGTCTCCGCCGCGCGCCGGCTCGTCCGGACGGAGCGCGCGCTCGGCGCCGTACCACTTGTCGTTCGCGTTCCACGTGTCGACGGAGGCGGCGGGGAGGCCTATGAGGTCGAGCAAGCGCGGCGCGTAGCGAGGCTCCGAGACCATCGCCTCGTAGCTCGAGAGCACGAACGGCACCGAGCGTTCCGCGAGCGTCGTGAAGATCTCCGCGTAGGCGCGGCGAACATGCGCGAGCGCGCTCGCCCAGTCCGGTGCGAGTGTCCGCGCGATCTGGCTGTTGACCATCGCGACCCAATCGCGGGTCGTGACGATGGCCTGTACCTCGTCGACATCGAGCAGCGTGAGCATCTCGGCGACGGGAATCCATCGCGTGCCGTGCGGCAGGCTGCGGCGAAGGAGCGGGACGCGCCCGTCCAACGGCAGCTCCGGCCCGTCGTCATCGCCGATGATCGCGACCGAACGGCAGCCGGCTGTTCGCAGGAGCTCCGCGGTCATTTTCGTCCCGCTCGACTCGGGACCGACGACGAGGTACCCCGTCTTTCCCATGCTCGGCACGGCGCGGCATTATCACGCCGCCAAGGTCAGGCCGCCACGCCGTCCGAAGAGGCTGTGGCCCGCCCGCGCTTCAGCCACGGTGCGAGAAACTCCTCGATCTCTCCCGTCCCCCGGGGGTTGACGAGCCTGCCGGACACTCGCTTGTCCTCGATAACGACGAGCGTCGGCGCCGCACCGATGGAGAAGCGTTCTGCGAGCTCCCGTTGCTCCTCGACGACGACGTGGTAGAGCTTGAAGGTGCTGTGGTTTTGCCGGCGCTGCAGGACGTTCGCAAGAAACCCGTCGACGCGGCGCGCTCGCCCGGACGCGCGCGAGTGGAAGAAGACGAGGCCCGGCTTCGCCCGCGGGACGGCGTCGACGATGTCGCTATGGGCCGCCGTCACCCGTTCCATTCCCGGCTCCGGTGGCGAGCAGGCGCCCGACCGGGGAGGCTTCGACGTCCTCGGGAGCG
>JALZFG010000323.1 GCA_030861645.1 Actinomycetota bacterium | reverse complement strand
GGCGGAGCACGGTGAAGAGCTGCTCCGCCTGCTCGACGGGGCAGCGAAGGTCGTCCTCGGAGTGGAGGATGAGCAGCGGCGTCCTGATGTTCTCCGCGTAGGTCGCCGGCGACAGGCGCAGGTACGTTTCGACGTCCTCCCAGAGGAACGCCCCGAAGTAGCCCTTGAACGCCCAGCCTATGTCGCTGGCACCGAAGAACGACACCGTGTGGTTGACGGCGCGCTCGGAGCAGGCCGCGCGGAAACGGTCGGTGTGGCCGACGATCCAGGACGTCATGAACCCTCCGTACGAGCCGCCGAGGACGCCGACGCGGTCCGGGTCGCAGTACGCGAAGCGGCGCAGCGCCTCGTCGGTGACGGCAATCAGGTCGTCGTAGTCGACCGAACCCCAGCCGGGGCCGCCGCCGATCGGCCCGCGGATCGCTCGTCCCCAGTCCTCGCTGTACCCGGACGAGCCGCGCGGGTTCGAGTAGACGACGGCGTAGCCGGCGGCGGCGTAGATCTGAAACTCGTCGAAGAACTGATTGCCGTATTGCGTGAACGGGCCGCCGTGGATGTTGAGCAGGACCGGGTAGCGGCCGCCGGCCTCGTACCCGACCGGACGCATGATCCACGCGTCGACCTCGCTGCCGTCCTTCGAGACCGCCGTGAAGCGCTCCGGCTCGACGAGCTCGCGCCCGCGGCGGAACGCATCCCCGACCGCCGTCACCCGCTCGTCACCGCGGTACAGCTCCGTGAGCGTCGTCGTCGTCGAGGCGGCGTGGACGATCTCGCCGCCGGCCACGTCCCAGTCCTTCACCCACAGCTCGCCGCCGACGAGGAGCTCGGGCGGCGAACCGTCCAGCCGCATTCGGTACAGCGGGGTGTTGCCACGATCCTCGGCGGCGAAGACGAGGGTGTCGCCGTCCCAGAGGGGGGCGCGAAGCGGCGGGTAGGGGCCGCAGTTGCGGTCGAGGTCCCTCGTCAGCGGGCGCACGGGCCCCCGGCCCTCGGGGTCGACGACCGCGATCTGCGCGTGGCGTGGAAAGTCGAAGACGCCGGGCTCGTAACGAAGCGCGATCAGCTGGCCGTCCGGGGACCACGCCGGCTCCTCGCAAATCCCGTCGCGTCCCGTGACCCGTACGGGCTCGCCGCCGTCCGAGGGCATGACGTAGACGTCCGATACCGGCTTGACGTCCCAGTCGTCGTCTCGAGCTGAGATGAACGCGAGGCGGGAGCCGTCCGGCGACCATGCCGGCGAGGCGTGCTCGTAGTCGCCGGACGTGATCTGGACCGGGTCGGATGAGCCGTCGGCGGCGACGACGAACAGGTGCAGCCTCCGGTCGCCCGTCCAGCCCTCGTTGTCGAGCTTGAACTGGAGCCGCGTGAAGCGGTGCGGGGGGCGCCGCGCTTCGTCCTCCTCCTCGTACAGCGTGTCGCGCACGCGCGACGAGAACGCGAGCCGCGTTCCGTCGGGCGACCAGACGGGGCCGCGCACGTCCTCTGGCGCGGTCGTCAGCCGGCGCGGCTCGCCGCCGGCGAGCGGCAGGACGTAGAGCTGCTTGGCCCCGCCCGTGCGGTTGGAGACGAACGCGATCCGGCTTCCGTCGGGCGACCAGCGCGGCGTCGCGTCCACGCGCTCCCCAGAGGTCAGGTTCCGGGCGGGTTCCGACCCGTCGACGGGGGCGACGAAGATCGCGCTCCGGTAGGCGTTTGCTCCGCGGTCGACCCGGTTGACGACGTACGCGACCTGCGTGCCGTCGGGAGAGAGCCGCGGCTCGGACACCCACGCGAGCTCGTACACATCCTCGGGCCGCATCCCCGCCACCCGCGCACCCTAACCCACCGGCGCGGGTCGCCCGGCGTAGGTGCGGCGAGTAGGATTCCACGGCCGGCGAACGCGCTCGGTGCCCGATGTGTTCTTTGTGCTCCGGAGGGTAAGGAGGGGTTCGATGGCGACGACCGAGCTCCCGGCGGTGGAGCTCCCGGAGCATGGGCTCACGCCGACCGGCCGCGTCCACTGGAACCCGACGACGGCGCTTCTCTACATGCACGCGCTCCGTCGCCGCGACGCCGTGCTCGCGGAGGGAGGACCACTCGTGGTCGACACGGGCGTGCACACCGGGCGCTCACCGCGGGACAAGTTCGTCGTCCGCGAGCCCGAATCGGAGGCTCGGATCTGGTGGGGCGAGGTCAACAAGCCCCTCGACGAGGACCGCTTCGAGCGCTTGCGCGAGAAGGTCGTCCGCCACCTCGAGGCGCGCGAGCTCTACGTCGTCGATGCCTTCGCGGGCGCGGATCCCGAGCACCGTCTCGGGCTGCGCGTCGTGACGAACAGCCCTTGGCATGCGCTCTTTGCGAAGACGCTCTTCATCGACCCAACGGAAGACGAGCTCGACGATCACCGGCCGGATGCGCTCGTGCTCCACGCGCCCGCCGTCGAGGCAGACCCCGCGACGGACGGCACCCGCAGCCCGACGTTCGTCGTGCTGCATCCGAGCCGCGGCGAGGTGCTGATCGGCGGCACGTACTACGGCGGGGAGATCAAAAAGTCGATCTTCACGGTGCTGAACGACCGGCTGCCGCTCGAGGGCGTCTTCCCGATGCACTGCTCGGCGAACGTCGACGACGAGGGACGCGTCGCGATCTTCTTCGGCCTGTCTGCGACGGGCAAGACGACCCTGTCCGCCGATCCGCAGCGGCACCTGGTCGGCGACGACGAGCACGGTTGGGGGGACGCCGGCGTCTTCAACCTGGAGGGCGGTTGCTACGCCAAGGTGATCCATCTCTCGCGCGAAGCCGAGCCGCAGATCTACCGCGCGACCCACACCTTCGGCACCGTGCTCGAGAACGTCGTCGTCGATGAGCGCGGCGTGCTCGATCTCGACGACGCGTCGAAGACGGAGAACACGCGCGCCGCCTACAAGCTCGAGCAGATCGACAACGCGCTCCCCGAGAAGCGCGCCGGGCACCCGAGCGCGATCGTGATGCTGACCGCGGACGCATTCGGGATCCTGCCGCCGATCGCGCGCCTGTCGCGAGAGCAGGCGATGTTCTACTTCCTCTCGGGGTATACGGCGAAGGTGGCGGGCACCGAGATCGGGGTGACGGAGCCGCAGGCGACGTTCTCCGCCTGCTTCGGCGCCCCGTTCCTGACGCACCCCCCCGCGGTCTACGCCCGCATGCTCGGGCAGAAGCTCGACGAGCACCCGCACGTCAAGGTGTGGCTTGTCAACACGGGGTGGACGGGCGGCCCGTACGGCGAGGGGCGCCGGATGCCGATCGCGGCCACGCGCGCGCTGCTCAGCGCGGCGCTTGTCGAGGGGCTCGACGACCTCGAGTACCGCCCCGATCCGGTCTTCGCCTTCGAGGTGCCGCGCGAGGTCCCGGGCGTCGAATCCAGGCTGCTCGACCCACGCTCGACCTGGCGCGATCCGGAGGCGTACGACCGCAAGGCTCGCGCGCTCGCGCGGATGTTCCGCGACAACTTCGAGCGCTTCG
>JALZFG010000442.1 GCA_030861645.1 Actinomycetota bacterium | reverse complement strand
CTACAGGCTCGCCGCTCCCGCCGTCGTCGAGATCGAGGCGCGAAGGCGGGTCGCCGGAAGCGCCTTCGGCCTGCCGGAGGAAGCGACCGCGGGCGGGTCAGGCTTCCTCATCGACGCGCGCCACCTCGTCACGAACGAGCACGTCGTCGACGGCGCCGAGACGGTGAGCGTCCGCTTCGCGAACGGTGACGAGGTCCGCGCGAGGGTCGTCGGCAGCGACGCCTCGACGGACGTCGCGTTGCTCGAGCTGTCCGAGCCGCGTCGCGCCAAGCCGCTCGAGCTCGGCTCGACGAAGGGCCTCTCGGTCGGCGATCCGGTCGTCGCGATCGGGAGCCCGTTCGGGCTCGAGGGCACGCTGACGGCCGGCGTCGTCAGCGCGCTCGATCGAGAGATCCGCGCGCCGAACGGCTTTGCGATCGGCGGCGTGATTCAGACGGACGCGGCGCTCAACCACGGCAACTCCGGCGGGCCGCTGCTCGACGCGGAGGGCCGCGTGGTCGGCGTCACCAGCCAGATCGAGAGCGACAGCGGGGGCAACGTCGGGATCGGGTACGCGGTGCCGATCGAGACTGCCAGGCGGGTCGTCAGGCAGCTGCTCGAGCACGGCCGCGCGCGGCATGCGTACCTCGGCGTCCTCCTGCGCGAGGACGACGACGTCCGCGGAGTTCCGATCGTGCGCGTCTCGACCGGAAGCCCCGCCGACGACGTCAGCCTGCGAGCGGGGGACGTCATCACCGCCGTGGACGGCGAGACCGCCGACTCGGCGTCGGACGTTCGCGCCGCGATCGATGCGAAGGAAGCGGGGGACAGGATCTCGGTCGAGTTCCGCCGCGGCGGCGACACGCGGACGGTGGTGGTCGAGCTCGAGGACCGGCCGGCATGAGAGGTGGGGCAGAATGAGCGCGTGAGCCCGCAGGCGGTGGAGCTGCACGTGATCTCGGACTCGACCGGGGAGACGGCCGCGCGCCTCGTGCAGGCGCTCGAGGCGCAGTTTCCAGACCAGCCGTTCCGCGAGGTCCGGCATCCGCGGGTCGAATCGGTCGCCGATCTCCGGCAGGCGGTCAGTCTCGCGCGCGGCCGGCCGGCCGTCCTCGTCTACACGCTCGTCGAGCGGGAGATGCGCGAGGCGATGCGGACGCTCTGCAAGCGCGCGCGCGTCCACTACTGCGACCTGCTCGGGCACCCGATCGAGGCCGTGGCGCGCGTGTCCGGGATGGCCGCGCGAATGACGCCCGGCGCTCGCCATGCGCTCGACTCGCGGTACTTCCGGCGAATGGAGGCGATCGAGTTCGCGGTCAAGTACGACGACGGCGTCGCCGGCTCCGCGTTGCACCAAGCCGACATCGTCCTCGTCGGCGTCTCGCGCACGTCGAAGACGCCGCTCTCGATCTACCTCGGCTACCTCGGCCACAGGACCGCGAACGTCCCCGTCGTGAAAGGGATCGAGCCGCCGGCCGAGCTCTTTCAGATCGACGCGGCGAAGATCGTTGGCCTGACGATCGACGCGACGCGCCTCGCTGAGATCCGTCGCGAGCGCGTCCGCGCGATGGGAAGCCGGGACCGCATGTACGCGAACCTCGTCGAGATCTACGAGGAGCTCCAGGAGGCGGCGAAGGTGCATCGCCGCCTTGGTTGCCCGGTCCTGGACGTCTCCGACCTCTCGATCGAGGAGACGGCGCACCGCATCATTCGCCTCGTCGAGGAGCGGCAGACGGAGGAGGCGGAGCGGGCGGAGGCGGTGCGATCCTGACGCCGGCGCAGGCCGCACGGGCGCGGCCGATCCCGCTCTGGCGCTGGGCCACGTGGTGGCTCGCGCTCGCGGGCGGCGTGGTGATCTTCTACGTGCTGCTGACGCCCCTGTGGCTCGGTCTGCGCATTGCGGCTTGGGTCGCCGAGTTGCGGGCGCGGGCGCTCCCGAGGCGGACGTGGACGAGAGACAGGCCTTCCGGGACCTGAGGAACCTCCTCGCGGAGGCCTGGGATCTGCGCGTCGCCGGGTGGCTGCTCGAGTGGGACCAGGAGGTGATGATGCCGCGCGCCGGAGCGGACGCGCGCGCGCAGCAGCTTGCGACGCTCGAGCGGGTCGCGCACGAGCGCTTTCGCTCCGACGAGATCGGCCGGCTCCTCGACGAGCTTCGGCCCTTTGAGGAGCGCCTCGATCCCGAGTCCGACGAGGCGAGCCTCATCCGTGTGGCGCGCAGGGACTGGGAGAAGGCGCGCAAGGTGCCGGCGGAGCTCCGGGGCGAGCTGATGCTTGCCGCCGCGCAGGGCTACGAGGTCTGGGTCGAGGCGCGTAAGCGCCGCGACTTCGCGCTCTTCCTCCCGGCGCTCGAGCGCAACCTCGAGCTTCGGCACCGCTACATCGACTGCTTCGACGGCTTCGCCACGCCGTACGACGTCCTGCTCGACGACTACGAGGAGGGGATGAAGACGGCCGAGGCCGCGGACGTGCTCGCGCGGCTGCGCGAAGGGCTCGTCCCGCTGATCTCGGAGATCGCACAGCGCGGCGATCGGGTGGACGCATCCTTCCTCGCCGGGCCGTTCGCGATCGCCGAGCAGAAACGAGTCGAGCGCGCGATCCTCGACAGCCTCGGGTTCGACGAGGAGGCATGGCGCCTCGACGAGATCGTGCACCCCGCCGCGTTCAGCTTCGCTACGAGCGACATCCGGATCGCCACTCGCTACTCCGAGTCGAGCCTCGAGACGCTGTTCTCCGTGATCCACGAGTTCGGACACGGACTCTACGAGCGCCAGGTGAGCCCGAGGCTCGAGCGAACGCCGCTCGCGACCGGCGTCTCGTTTGCGGTGCACGAGTCGCAGAGCCGGCTCTGGGAGAACCTCGTGGGTCGCAGCCTCCCGTTCTGGCGGCGCTTCTACCCCCTGCTGCGAGAGACGTTCTCGGAGCGGCTCGGCAGCGTTGACGCGGACGAGTTCTACCGGGGCGTGAACAAGGTGACGCCGTCGCTGATTCGCGTGGACGCGGACGAGGTCACGTACAACCTCCATGTGATCTTGCGCTTCGAACTCGAGCAGGAGCTCCTGGCGGGAACGGTGGAGCCGCGCGAGCTTCCAGAGGCGTGGAACGCAAGGATGCGGCACTACCTCGGCGTGGAGGTTCCCGACGACGCGCGCGGCGTCCTCCAGGACTCGCACTGGTCGGGCGGCAGCTTCGGCTACTTCCCGACCTACTCGCTGGGGAACGTGATCTCCGTGCAGCTGTGGGAGCGCCTCCGCGAGGACGTCCCCGACCTCGACGACCAGGTGGAGCAGGGGGAGTTTCGAGCGCTCCGCGAGTGGCTGCGCGAGCACGTCCACAGGCACGGTCGCAAGTTCACGCCGAAGGAGACGGTCGAGCGCGCCGTCGGCCGGCCGCTCGACCCCGAGCCCTACCTGCGCTACCTGCGCGCGAAAGCCTCCGAGATCTACGGCTTGAGCGCCCGCATGTAGAGGAAGTTCGGGATGCGGCGCCACCGCTTCTCCGCGGGGTCGCGTCGCACCTCCTCTTCGGGCGCGGGCGGCTCCCGGAGCGCCTCGACGAGAAAACCCGCCGCCTCGAGGGCGCGGGTGTAGTCCTCGAGCGGATAGCACCACCCGCGGAACGTGATCTCCAGTCCGTCGCGAGCGAACGTGCCCTCGAAGCGACGGCGGCCGAAGTACGAGCCGGTGACGACGAAGGCCACCTGGGGGTCGCGACCCTCGAAGCGTCCGGCATCGGAGAGGGGGTGGGTGACGCAGAGGCAGAGGCGGCCTTCGGGCTCGAGGACGCGGGCGGCCTCGCGAACGGCTCCCGGCATGTCCTGGACGTCCATCAGCGAGTTGAAGGCGACGACGAGGTCGAACGCGCCGTCGGCGAACGGCAGCGCGGCGGCGTCGCCGACTACGTACTCGCTGTCCGGATCCGCCTCGCGGGCGAGGCGAACGAGAGTGGGCGAGGCGTCGAGGCCGACGATGCGGTATCCCCGCCGCGCGAGATCGCGCGCGACGCGGCCCTCGCCGCAACCGACGTCCAACGTCGCGCGGCCGGGAGGCGGAAGAAGCTCAAAGAGGGGCGGACCCGACTTCATCCAGTACGCGTCGTGTCCGGGCGTGCGCGCCCACGCGGCCCAGCGCTCGGCTTCGCGCTCCCAGCCTTCGTTGTAGGTCACTTCCTCGCTCGAGCGACGCCGCCACTTTGTGTCACTTTCGACACACCTCGAGCAAAATTCTCGCGCTACGCTCGTTGTGGGGGGAAGGGCGCGGATGCGCCCCCGGGGGGACAAGTTGACGCGGTGGCCGTTCGACGGCGACGGGTGCTTGCGCGCCGCGGATGCTTCCCGTATCTACCTCTGTCGCGCTCGCGAACCGCGCCGCCGGCTCACGGCTTGACGGCGAGGAGGTGCAGGAACAGGGGGATGCGCAGGAAGCGCCGCGCTGCCGGCCCAACGCGCTCGATCAGGGCTTCCGGTGGGCGCGGCTCGCGGATCGCCTCGATCAGCAGGCCGGCTTGCTCGAGCGCGAGCGCGTATGCATCGAGCGGACGGTGGAGAAAGGAGAACGTGATCCGGAAACCGTCGCGCTCGACGAGCTCGTCGAGGCGCTTCGGCTCGAGGTAGGAGTCGGAGATGACGAACGGGCTGTCGGGGTCGCGCGAGTCGAACGCGCCGGCGGTTGCGATCGGGTGGAGGTTGCAGCAGGCTAGGCGTCCGCCCGGCGCGAGCACGCGGGCTGCCTCGCGCACCGCGCCGTCCAAGTCGTCGATGTCCTGAAACGACATGAACGCGCCGACGAGGTCGAACGAGCCGTCCTCGAACGGCAGGGCCGTCGCGTCGGCCACGACGGCCTCGATCCGCTCGCGCGCGGCCTCCACCATTCGCCGGGAGGCGTCGATGCCGACGACGCGGTGGCCTCGTCGGGCGAGCTCCGCCCCGCAGCGGCCCTCGCCGCAACCGAGGTCGAGCGTCGCGCGGCCCGGACCGGGGACGAGCTCGAGGAAGGCGGGCAGATTCCAGAGCAGGTTCGTCCGATCGCCGCGGACGTCCCGCGCGAACCGGATCCACTCCTCGGCCTGCGCGTCCCAGGCTTCCCGCAGGCTCACGGCTTGACCGCGCGCAGGTGGAGGAAGACCGGGACGGCGCCGGCGAGCTTGTCGCGTGCCGGCAGCTCGCGGAGGGCCTCGACGAGGAGGCCGGCGGCTTCGAGCGCGCGGAAGTACGCCTCGAGCGGACGGTGGACGCTCGGCACGCGCATCACCGGGCGGACGTGAGGGATCGTCGCCAGATACCTGCGGATCGAGAGCCGCGCGGCGCTTTCGTCGACCTCCGCCGCCGACCAGAGGGGATGGATGATCGAGATGCAGAGCCGTCCCCCGGGTTCGAGCACGCGCGCCGCTTCGCGCACCGCAGCCGCTTCATCGTCCATGTCCTGCAGCGACATGAAGGCGACGACGAGGTCGAAGGAAGCGTCGTCGAGGGGAAGGACGGAAGCGTCGGCGACGCGGTAGTCGCCCACGGGATCC
>JALZFG010000087.1 GCA_030861645.1 Actinomycetota bacterium | reverse complement strand
GGGATGCTTCCAGCCCTCGAGGGCACCCTCGCGGAGCTCGGGGTCGCCCTCCGCACCCAGGAGAACATCAAGCTCGACGTCGAGGCGAGACCCTTGAAGACGCCGCGCGCGTTTTGCGTCCCGATCGAGATCCCCGCGCGGATCATGCTCGTCATCCAGCCGATCGGCGGACCCGATGACTGGCACGCGCTCTTCCACGAGGCCGGCCACGCGGAGCACTTTGCGCATGCTTCGGCGACGCTCGCGTTCGAGGAGAAGCGGCTCGGCGACGACGCCGTCACCGAGGCCTGGGCGATGCTGATCGAGCACCTCGTCGACGAGCCCGCGTGGCTGACGCGCCGGCTCGACGTGCCCCGGCCGACGGATTTCGCTCGCGAAGGCGCGACGCTCCTCCTCTACTTCGTCCGCCGCTACGCCGCGAAGCTCCTGTATGAGGTCGAGCTCCACGGGGGCGGCGAGCTGGGGGCGATGCGCGGGCGCTACGTCGAGCTGCTCGCTGAGGCGCTCAAGATCGAGCCCTCGGACGCGAACTTCCTCGCCGACGTCGACCCCGGCTTCTACGCCTCCGCCTACCTGCGCGCGTGGGCGGCGGAAGCGCAGCTGCGAACGTTCCTTCGCGAGGAGTTCGGGAATGCATGGTTCACGCGCCGGGAGGCGGGATCGCTCCTCAGGGAGCTGTGGTCCGAGGGTCAGCGGATGACCGCCGACGAGCTGCTCCGCGAGCTCACGGGGGCCGACCTCGCGCTCGAGGCGGTCGCCGAGCGGATCCGCGAGACGCTCGCGCGGTAGCCACCGTCCGGCGGCGGTCTGTCCTCCCCAGCTGCGTATGCTCCGGTTGATGGAGCGAACGCGGACCGTCATCGTCGGCGCGGCGGGGCGGGACTTCCACAACTTCAACGTCGTCTATCGAGACCGGCCGGAGTACGAGGTCGTTGCCTTCACGGCGACGCAGATCCCGAACATCCAGGACCGCCTCTACCCGCCCGAGCTCGCGGGCGCGCTCTACCCGGCCGGGATCCCGATCCGAGCCGAGAGCGCGCTCGAGGACGTCGTCCGGAAGCACGCGGTGGACGAGGTCGTCTTCTCCTACTCCGACGTCAGCCACGAGCACGTCATGCACCTCGCCTCGCGCGCGCTCGCCGCCGGGGCGAGCTTCCGGCTGTTGTCGCCGCGCGAAACGTTTCTCACATCGGCGAAGCCCGTCGTCGCCGTGTGCGCAGTGCGTACGGGGGCGGGGAAGAGCCAGACCACGCGCCGGGTCGCCTCGCTTCTGCGTGACGGCGGCAGGCGCGTCGCCGTCGTGCGCCACCCGATGCCGTACGGAGACCTCCGCCGCCAGGTCGTGCAGCGTTTCGGACGGTACGAGGATCTCGATGCGGCCGACTGCACGATCGAGGAGCGCGAGGAGTACGAGCCGCACCTGGCGGCGGGGAACGTCGTCCTTGCCGGCGTGGACTACGCGGCGATCGTCGCGCAGGCGGAGACGGAGGCGGATGTCATCCTCTGGGACGGCGGCAACAACGACACGCCGTTCGTCCAGCCGACGCTCCACATCGTCGTCGTCGACCCCCACCGCGCGGGCCACGAGCTTCAGTACCACCCTGGGGAGACGAACCTGCGGATGGCGCACGTTTGTGTCGTGAACAAGATCGACACCGCGCCTCCGGCGGGGATCGAAGCCGCTCTCGAGTCCGTCCGCGCTCACAACCCCCGCGCCCAGCTCGTCCGAGCGGCGTCGCCGTTCGAGGTCGAGGGGGACGCGGCGGCGATTGCCGGCAGACGCGTCCTCGCCGTCGAGGACGGCCCCACGCTGACCCACGGCGAGATGCGCTACGGCGCCGCGTCACTCGCCGCCCAGGCGCACGGAGCCGCCGCGCTCGTCGACCCGCGACCGTTCGCCGTCGGCTCGATCGCCGAGGCGTACGAGGCGTACCCGCACATGGGCGCGTCGCTTCCCGCGATGGGCTACGGGGATCGGCAGATCGAGGACCTCCGCGAGACGATCGCGCGCTCTGACGCCGACCTCGTCCTGATCGGAACGCCGATCGACCTTCGGCGGCTGATGGAGCTCTCCAAGCCGGCGCTGCGCGTCACGTACAGGCTCGAGGAGATCGGCGAGCCGACGCTCGCCGACGTGCTCGAGGACTACGGGCTGATACCCCCGCGACTGTCTCCGGCGGGGCGGGAAACGCTCGGAGTCCCTTAGCATGGCGCGCGTTTCTCGCCGGTCGCGAGAAACGCGGTGACGACGGTCGTCGCGCTCGGCGGCAACGCGCTCATCCGCCCGGGCGAGCGCGGCACGGCCGCGGAGCAGCTGGCGAACCTGCGCGGCACGGCCGCTGCGCTGACGCCGCTGTTCGCCGACGCCCGGGTCGTCGTCACACACGGAAAC
>JALZFG010000411.1 GCA_030861645.1 Actinomycetota bacterium | reverse complement strand
GTGCAGACGTTCCAGAACCACCTACAGACGCTCGAGTTCGAGGATCTCGGTGAGCAGACGAAGGTGACCCAAACGATGCGCTTCGAGACGACCGAGCAGCGGGACACCACCATGCAGTACGGCGTCGAGGAGGGCGCGAAGGCGGGCTTCGCGCGCGTCGACGCGTTGCTGGAGAAGATGGCGGCGTGAGGCCGGCGCCGCGGTCGCGTGCGCAGCGCACGGCGGACGCTCGCGTTGCTGCGCACGGAGGTCGACTGCTGGGTGGCGAGCGTGGACGAGATGGGGACGCCCATCTCGTCCCCCTCTCCCATTACTGGGACGGCGCGCCGCTC
Organism: Actinomycetota bacterium; assembly: GCA_030861645.1. Lineage (GTDB taxonomy): Bacteria > Actinomycetota > Thermoleophilia > Gaiellales > Gaiellaceae > JALZFG01. The sequence continues at coordinate 2,171 of JALZFG010000411.1, read as the reverse complement.
GTCCTCGCGATGCCGCGCTCGTCTCCGACCGCGACGAACCTCTTGCGTGCCGGCGCCGCTCGGCGTCGGTCCAACGCGGGACGTCGTGCTCGTCCACGGGCGTGTGACGGAACGCGTCGACGATGCGACCGCCGATGCGCAGATGGAGCACACCGGCTTCGACGCGCGCACGCAGCCGGGCGACTCCCGTGTACCTGCGCGTGACGCCGACCGAGATCCGCGCGTGGCGTGAGGCGAACGAGCTCCTGGCGGCTGCTGATGCGCGACGGTGTGATTACCGCTCGCCGCGTGAGGCGCCGACGATCGCCTCGTCGCCGTCGTCGAAGCGCACCCCGGCCTTCCCCTTGCCGTCGTAGTCCGGCGACCAGACGATCAGCGTCGCCTCGCGGCCGCCGACCCGGACGCGCTCGCTTCCCTCCGGCTCGGCGCCGCGCCACACGCGGAAGTCAGCGTGCCCTCCAGAGCAGGTTGGCCAATCCGCGCGATTGTTCGCGGAACGCGCCCGTGCGACCTCCGTGCGACCTTGAGCTCTTGCTCGCGCGTTCCGGAGGCAAGGGCGCCAGGGCGAACCTCCTGGAAATCTCGGAACGGATTAATGAAACAGGCTGCTTTCCCTGGCGGAGCTTGCGGACGATCTCCTCGGGCGCGTGCTTCCGGCCATGCGGGCCTCCGTGTGGAAAACCCTCATATCACCCTGGACCGACCTCCGTCGTCACTCTTTAGCGGCGTGCGCCGAATTGTCGGGATTCGCACGCCCTGCCGAGCATTTTCACGCGGAATCTTTCTTGCTCTTTAGATTCAGCGCCACAGCTTCACGAATGAGGTTCTTCAGTGCACCTTCGTCAATCTTGTCATTTTCTTTGAGATCGATGGCACGCCTGACCTTCCCGCCAAGGCTGGAGTTGAATAGACCTGAAGGATCGTTCAAAGCAGCACCCTTGAAAAATGTCAGCTTGACCACGCTCTTGTAGGTCTCACCAGTACAGACACCGCCGTTGTGGGACCAGACCGGTGTTCCCGGATTCGTGGCTTTCACCCACTTCCACTCCTCGACGATATCGGGGTCCGCTTCCTTGATAATTTCTCGCACCTTGCTGAGCGTCTTGCCGCGCCAGTCGTCCAGCTCCCTAATCCTCTTGTCTATCAGACTGGAAGCACTCGTCTTGTTATTTGCCATTCGAATACCTATCCAGTTGAACCCAGCTCAGGTAAGGCTGATGCTGGTACTTGATGAGCATCGCAGATCCTACTACACACGCTGTTTCGACACAACGTATCGGGCGTTCGGTCTTCCGAGAAAGCAGGAACGGCGCATGGACAGGCGCCTTATCAGCGATCGGCCATACACACGCTCAAGGAGGTCGAGCCTTCGCGTCGCAGCCCGCTATTCTCTTCGCATGACGTTGCTGCGGCCTCGTGTGAATGCGCTTCTGCCGGTTCTGGCGGTCGCGCCGCGGCCGCCGTTCGTGCACGTCCCGGCGTAGGCGCTCCCGCCGCTTCGGCCCGGAGCGCCGCGACGTCACTCCGTCACTGCCGGTAGACACCTACGAAGGAGAGCGCGATGTTCGCAGTAGCCCTGCTCGCAGGAGCGTCCCGATGAGCGCCACAGCCGGTTTGCCCAGCCAGTCGAGCGACTTCCCGGCCTGGTACGGCGAAGTCGTCCGCCGCGCCGGACTTGCCGAGAACTCGTCCGTCCGGGGGGCGATGGTGATCAAGCCGTACGGCTACGCGATCTGGGAGGCGATCCAGCGCGAGCTCGACGACCGGATCAAGGCGACCGGCCACGAGAACTTCTACTTCCCCCTCTTCGTGCCCGCATCGGTGCTGGCGCAGGAGGGCGAGCTCGTGGAGGGGTTCGCACCCGAGGTCGCCGTCGTCACCGAGGCGGGCGGAAAGAAGCTGGAGGAGCCGCTCGCGGTGCGTCCGACCTCCGAAGCATTGATCTGGTCAACGTACGCGCGCTGGGTGCAGTCGTACCGCGATCTGCCGCTGCTCTACAACCAGTGGGCCAACGTCGTCCGCTGGGAGCTGCGGCCGCGCCTGTTCCTGCGCACGAGCGAGTTCCTGTGGCAGGAGGGGCACACCGCGCACGCCGACGAGGACGACGCGATGCGCGAGACGATGCTCGCCCTCGACTTCTACGCCGAGGTCGCCCGCGACGTCGCAGCCAT
>JALZFG010000337.1 GCA_030861645.1 Actinomycetota bacterium | reverse complement strand
CGCCCAGGCCCTGCGCCGCGCCGGTCACGATCGCCGTGCGCCCGGCGAGTGACACGTCCTAGCGGCGAGGCGCGCGGACGCGGCCTCCCGCGACGCGCTGGCCCGGAACCGGCACGAGCCTGCAGTTGCGGATACGGGAGACGACCATGCTGCTCACCTGGAGACCGGAGTGGTTGACCGACGAGTACGTGTAGCGCCCGCCCGGGCCGACGAAGCCCTTCATCCGGGTCTCGAGCGCCCGGTCGATCCCCTCGCGGCTGAAGCCGCCCCGAAGCATCGCCGTCCGGAACATCATCACGGCGGTGAAGCCGTCGTAGTTGAAGGTGCTGCCCTGCCTGCCGAGCAGCCGGTCGACGAGCAGCGCCCACCTCTTCGACGGGTTGCGCCTGGGGAGGTACCGCGCAACCGGTCCCAGGTAGGTGTTGATGAGCGCGCCATTGGCCTGGGGGCAAGCCGGGCGCAGGTAGAGCACGGACGCGTTGCCGCCCGTGAGGACGAGCCGCTGCCGGAGACGGAGCTGACGCATCTCCTTCGTCAGCGTCACGGCCCGGTCGGTCGCGTTCCACAGCCAGATCGCCTGCGCGTTCGAATCCCTCACGCGTGCGAGCTCGCTCGCGAAGCTCGTCGTCGTCAGCGGGAAGATGTCCCGCAGGACGATGTCGAGGCGGAACCCGCGCCTGAGCTCGTCGACGTTCCTGACTCCCTCGCGACCGAAGCCGCCGTTATCCGCCATCAGGGCGATCCGGCGGATCCGCAGCTTGCGCAGATAGCGGGCCATCGAGTACGCGAACAGCCGGCTCGTCGCGGTCGTCATGAAGTAGTACGGCTTCGCCGGGGTGACCTGGGCGGCTGAGGACGCCATGCTGATGTACGGGATCCGGGCCTGGCTCACGATCGGCGCAACGGCGAGGCCGACGGAGCTGAAGCCCGAGCCGATGACGCCGACGAACCTGCGGTCACCGGCGATCCGCTGCATACGGATCACGCCCTCGGAGGGGTTCGACGCATCGTCGTAGACCGTCAGCTGGATCCTGCGGCCCCTGACGCCGCCGCGGGCGTTGAAGTACCTGATCGCCGCCCGTGCGGCGGCGAGGTTGTCCCTGCCGACGAATGAGAGCGGGCCCGTGAGCGGCGAGATCATCGCCAGCTGCACGACACCCCGCTGCTGCTCGGTGCCGGCGGTGCTCGTCGCCGCACTGACGACCACGGCCACCGTCGCGCCGACTGCGAAGACGCCGAGCACACGGCACCATCTGTGAACGTTCATCTCCCCTCCTCAGTTGCTGCACTGCCGCTTGGTGCGAGTCTCGCCATTGTTCCTGGCCCCGGCCGCTCGTGCCCCGAATCCTCGAGCGCGACCTCCGGGGCGATCTGGATGCCGAGGGACGTCTTGCCGAAGAGCTCGTGGGCGTCGAGGTTGTTGTACGGCATGATCGGCCCCGCCCGCACGTCGCGATACATCCGCTCCAGCGGAAACCGGCGGAAGTAGCCGGCTCCGCCGACCGCGTGCAGCGCCCGGTCGACGATTGCGACCGCGTTGTTCGTCGCGACGTACTTGGCGAGCACCGCGCGCGCCATCCCCTGCTGCACGGGGAGGTCGCTGTAGAGCGCCCCCGACATCGTCTCCTCGCAGTGGCGCCAGAGTACCGCCCGCGCCGTCTCCAGGAGGACCTCCATCTCGGCGAAGAGGTGCTGGACCTCCGGGTCGCCGTCCCGGCCGCGCTTGAGCGTCCAGTCGCGGGCGAGCGCGATGGCGCCCGCTCCGATCCCGAGGTAGACGGCGCCGAACGTCGGCATCGCCCAGCCCCAGACGGTCTTCAGCATGAGAGCGTCGAAGTGACCGACCGGGTAGGAATGGAAGACCGCCTCGTCCGGGACGAAGACGTCCTCGAGCTCGAAGTCGTTGCTCTGCGTCGCCCGCATCCCCATCGTGTCCCACGTCGGCTTGACCCTCATCCCCTCGACGTCGCGGGGGAGCCGGAAGAAGATGACGCGCGGGCCGTTTTCAGGATCGTCGTACCGCGCCCGCGTCGAGAACTCCGTACAGACCGCCTCCTCGGTTCCGAAGATCTTCCTGCCGGTGACGCGAAACCCGCCGTCAACCCTCGTCGCCACCGTGCTCGAGTCGAAGAGCACGGGATCCTCGGGCTCCGCCGACATCGAGGCGTAAATCAGCCGCCCCGCGCTCGCCTGCCGGAGCACCTCGGCCAGCCCGTCGTCCCTCGTCGTCCGCCAGAGCATCCCGAGCTGGCCGATCGGCGAAACGTGCATGTTGACCGCGAGCGCCGTCGAGCCATCCCCCATCGCCAGGCGCTCTTGGCAGAGGACGAGCTCGAGGAGCGAGGCGCCGTGGCCGCCGAGCTCCTCGGGAACCGTGAGCCCGAGGTAGCCGGACTCTCGTAGGTCGTCGTAGTTCTCGAGCGGGAACGACGCGTCGCGGTCGTGCGCGGCCGCCCGCTCGGCGAATGTGTCAGCGAGGCGGCCGGCCAGGTCGACGAGCTCGCGCTGGCGGGCGGTAAGGCAGCGCTCCATCCCCGTGCTGCAACTTCCCAGAGTCCTCCGGGCCTGTCAAGATCGAGCCGTGGCGGACGGGGAGAGCTACCGGGAGAAGGAGGGTCGCAGACTCCGGGTCCTCTTCTGCATCGGCGTCACCCAGACCTTCTTCGACGAGGAGGCCGCGAGGACCGGCCCGATCGTCGAAGCGATCAAGGACGCCTTCGCCGACCTCCGCGGCCGCTTCGGCGTCGAGGTGCTCGGCACGCTCGACGACGACGAGCTGATGGTGGGAGCGTCGGCTACCTGGCCGTGGACGTGCTACATCCTCGCCGACGCGCCGTCCCTCGAGGCGGCGACCGCGGTCTGCAACCTCGTCCGCGAGTCGGAGGCCCCGGGCGGCCGCCTCTGGAGGTACTTGCGGATCGAGGCGCGCATCGGCCGCCCGCTCTTCTTCGGGAACGAGTAGCGGCTACGCGGCGGCGATCCGCTCGGCGAGCTCGTCGCGCTCGTCGGTCCGCTCGAAGACGCGCTTCGCCTTTCCGATGTCCTGCCGGGGAATCGAACCGGGCGCACCGACACTCACGACGACGCGCAGGCGCAACCGCTCGTGCAGGCGCTCGCCGAGCCGCGCGGCGATCGCTTCGCGGCGCCGGAGGAGCTCATCCGCGGCCAGCTCCGCGTGAACCTCGAGCTCGGGAAGCGCGGCGCGCCGGTCGACGACGATGGCGTACTGACCTCCGAGGTCCGCGTCGGCGAGAATCGCGTCCTCGATCGCGCTCGGAAAGACGTTGACCCCGCGGATGACGAGCATGTCGTCCACCCTGCCGGCGAAGCGGGCGATTCTCGCGTGCGTCCGGCCGCACGCGCACGGGTCCTCGACGAATCGGGTTACGTCGCGCGTGCGGTAGCGGATCACCGGCAGCGCTTCCTTCCTCAGCGTCGTCAGCACGAGCTCGCCGTAGGAGCCGGTCTCGACCGGGTCGCCGGACTCGGGGTCGACGATCTCGGGGTAGAAGTGGTCGTCGAAGACGTGCAGCGCCCCCCTTCCCTCGCGGCACTCCATCGCCACGCCGGGGCCGATGACCTCGGAGAGGCCGTAGATGTCGCAGGCGTCGAAGTCGCCCCAGGCGGTCTCGAGCTTCTCGCGCATCGACTCCGACCAGGGCTCTGCGCCGAGGACCCCGTAAGTGAGGCGCACGCGCTCGAGCAGCCCGTCGGCCGCCGCGCGCTCGGCGAGCAGCAGACAGAAGGACGGCGTGCAGGCGATCCCGCGCGCGCCGAGATCGGCGAGGAGCTGCACCTGGAAGCCGGGGTTCCCGCCGGAGGCCGGGACGACGGTCGCGCCGAGACGCTCGCCGCCGTAGTGAAGGCCGAGGCCGCCCGTGAAGAGCCCGTACCCGTACGCGACGTGGAGGACGTCGTCGGGCATGGCGCCGGCGCAGGCGATGGAGCGCGCGTTGACCTCGGCGAAGACGTCGACGTCGGCGGCGGTGTACGCGACCACGGTCGGCTTCCCGCGCGTCCCCGAGGAGGCGTGGATCCGCACCGTCTCGGCGAGTGGGACCGCGAGCGCTCCGAACGGGTAGTGGTCGAGCAACTCGGCCTTCGTCGTGAAGGGCAGGCTGCGCACGTCCTCGATCGCTCTGATCCGCTCCGCGGAGATCCCCGCGAGCTTCTCCCGCCAGTACCGCGAGTCGCTCGCCGCGAGGCGCCCGAGGAGCTCGGCGAGTCGGCGGGCCTGGAGCTCGGACCGCTCCCCGCGCGGCATCGCCTCGAGCTCGGGCTGGAAGATCATCGGAGCGCCTCGCGGTCCCAGGTCGAGGGCGCGACGCCTCGCTCGCGCAGACGGAACTTCTCGACCTTGCCGCTGGGGGTGAGCGGAAGCTCCTGGACGAACTCGAAGTACCGCGGGATCGCGAAGTGCGCCAGGCGCGGCTCGCAGAAGCTGACGA
>JALZFG010000302.1 GCA_030861645.1 Actinomycetota bacterium | reverse complement strand
GTCCTCTACAGCGCGACCACCTGGACGGGAACGGCGCTCGTCGGCCGCCGCCTCTGGCTCGAGAACGGCGACGCGTTCGCGATCTACTTCGGGTTCCTCGCGAGGATGGCCCCGTTTGCGGCGCGCTCGGAGGACGGGAGCAAGGAGATCGTGGCTCGCCCGCCGCTCGTCGGGCTCACCGCCCGCGTGCAGCGCCCCGGGACGATCGCCTTCCTCGCCGTCATGCTCGGCTCCGTCGCCTTCGACGGCTTCAGCCGCACCTCTTGGTGGCTCGACCGCCGTTACTCGATCGAGCGCGAGTACGCGTTCACCCACCCCGGCCTGTCCGAGCTGCTCGTGACCGCCCTCTACCTCCTCGGGCTGATCGTCGCCGTCGCGCTCGTCGCGCTCGCGTACCTGCTCGCCGTCGCCGCCGCTCAGGCGTTCACGCGTTCGGGCCGAGACCTCACGGGCGCCTTCCTCGGAAGCCTCGTCCCGATCGCGGTCGCCTACGTCGTCGCACACTACTTCTCGCTCTTCATCCTCCAGGGGCAGTTTGTGATCCCGCTCGCCTCCGACCCGTTCGGGTGGGGCTGGGATCTCGTCGGCACGGACGGGTTTCGGCCCAACCTGGGCCTGCTCACGCCAAACCTGATCTGGTACGTGCAGGTGACCGCGCTCGTCGTCGGTCACGTACTCGGGCTCGTGCTCGCGCACGACCGCGCCGTCAGCCTCTTTCGCTCCGGAAACGCCGCGCTTCGGGCGCAGTACGCGCTCCTCGTCCTGATGGTGCTCTATACGGTGGGTGGCCTGTGGCTACTGTCGAACGGGTAGCGCCCGCGGTCGCGCCGGTCGCGCACGGCGGTCTGGGAGGGCTCGCGATCGAGCTCCTGCCAGCGCTCGTCATCGTCGCGCTCGGGCTAACCCTCTGGCTGCGCTCGCGCAAGGAGGAAAACGAGCCGTAAGCGAGCCGCCCGCGCGTCGCGCGCGCCCGTCTACACGGTCGCTGCTTCGCCGCGCATCACGGCGAGCACGTCGTCGCGTTTCCGCTCCATCAGCTCCCGCGAGCGAGCCTCGAGGTTGAGCCGGAGCAGCGGCTCCGTATTCGACGGGCGGACGTTCATGTGCCACTCCGGGGCGTCGACTGAGATGCCGTCGAGGTGGCTCACCTCTCCCTCCGCGGAGAAGCGCTCCTTCAGCTCCTGGAGCTTGACCGCGACGTCGGCGACGGGCGTGTTCAGCTCGCCGGTGAGGAAGTAGCGCTCGCGGAAGGGGCGCACGAGCTCGGACAGCGGCCGGCGTTTCTTCGAGACGAGCTCGAGCATGAGGAGAAAGGGGATGACGCCCGAGTCCGCCTGCGAGAAGTCGCGAAAGTAGTAGTGACCGGAGACCTCGCCGGCGAACGCGGCGTCCTCGTTTCGCATCCGATGCTTGATGAACGCGTGGCCGACGCGGTTGATAAGCGGGACGCCGCCGGCCCGCTCGATCGTCTCGGGAACAGCCCAGCTCGCGCGGACGTCGTAGATGATCTTCGCCCCGGGCTCCTTCTCGAGGACGGCGTCGGAGAGCAGCGCCGTGGCGAAGTCGCCGGGGACGAACTCGCCGGTGTCGTCGACGAAGAAGCAGCGGTCGGCGTCCCCGTCGAAGGCGACGCCGAGGTCGGCGCGGTCCTCGAGCACCTTGCGGACGATGAACTCGCGGTTCTCCGGCAGGAGGGGATTCGGCTCGTGATTCGGAAACGCGCCGTCCGGCTCGAAGAAGTAGGGCACGGCGTCGATCGACAGACGCTCGAGAATCGGCTGGAGCATCACGCCGGCCATGCCGTTCGCGGCGTCGATGACGACGCGGAGCGGCCGGATCGCCCCGATGTCGATGAAGGAGAGGACGCGCTCGACATAGCGCGGCCAGATGTCGTACTGCTCGACCTGTCCGGGGGTCAGACCGCCGGAGGCGCCGAAGCCGGCGAGCGCGCGCTCGCCGACGGCGACGAGTCCCGAATCGCCGCCGACCGGGAGCGCTCCGCGGCGGACGATCTTCATTCCGGTGTAGTCCCTCGGATTGTGCGATGCCGTCACGGCGATCCCACCGTCGAGCGCCAGCTCGCCGACCGCGAGGTAGACCATCTCCGTCCCGACCATGCCGACGTCGAGCACGTCCGCTCCGGCTTCGGAGGCGCCTGCGATGACGGCGTGGGCCATCGAGGGCGCCGAGAGGCGCATATCGCGGCCGACGGCGATCCGGCGCGGCTCGAACTCCTCGACGTAGCCGCGGCCGATCGCGTAGGCGCCGTCTTCGTCGAGCTGCGACGGGTAGAGGCCGCGAACGTCGTAGGCCTTGAACACCTGCGGGTCGAGCACGCGGCGGATGCTAGTGCGGGAACCCGTTGCGCGGGACCGGTGTAGACGGTTGCGACCGCTATGAGAGGAGGCCCGATGACGAGGCTCGTGCTCGCTCTTGCGGCAGCCGCGGCGCTCGCGCTGCCGGCCGCAGCCACCGCGAAGGAGATGACCGCCGTCGAGACCTGCGGGGTCGATGGCTGCAGGACCGTCAGGGACCGCGACGTCCTGTCTCGGCTCGAGCAGTCGGCCGGCGAGAGCGACGTCCGCGGAGCACCGGCGCGACCGGCGCCGTTCTACGTGGTTCGCGTCACCGTCGACGGCGGCGACCAACGGGTCACTTGGGAAAACTTCTACGTCCCGAGCGCGCGCACGATGCGCGGAATGGACGAGCGAAACCGCGCGCTCTGGCGACGCGTGCCGGAGGGGGAGCGCGCGATCCTCGACTCCCTCGCCGCCGGCGTCACTCCGTTCCCGGCGCCGGAGGTCGTCCGCGCGACCGTCGGACGCAAGACGGCGGCTGACCCCGCCTCGTACCTCGCGCTCTACCGGTTCGAGGGGAAGCGCGCCGCGTACCCGCGGAGGGCGGACTGGATCCGCATTCGCCTGTACTCGACGCGCCCAACTCCCTGGACCGACGGCGCGAACGTGCTCGCGTACTCGCCGAGCGCGAGAGTGCTCAGGCGCGACGGCGAGCTCGTGCGGGTGCCGAAGCGACTCGGGCGCCAGATCCGTACAGGCGCGGCGCTGCACATGACCGGCGGCGAGACGGGGAACCCCGGGACCGCGGTTTCGGCGTTCGCAGGAGCGCTGCCGCTCCTCGCCGCTGCGGCGGTCGCGTTGAGGCGGCGCCGACACCCGCGTGAGTCATGAGAACGAGGCGCGATCGGCCGTTGTCGCATGAAGATGTCCGCCGGAAATTGCGGCGCCGGGGGTTTCCGTGTCGGCCGTGACAACCGCTGGCGACCGGCGGGTCGTGGCTTCCGTCGATCCTCCCCCGGCAGCCCGCCATCTTGCTCGCCGTGGTCGCCGTCGCCGGCGGTCGCGGAAGCGCGTCGCGCTGCGACGGGCTGACAGCGGTGTAGGCAATCGCTCGCGCTGGGGGCGCGGCGTGCCGCGTCCCCAGCGGAAACACGTGCGCGGCGTCCCGCGTTCTTACACTTACAGGCGTGGAACGGAAGCTGCTCACGATCCTGTTCGTCGACCTCGTCGACTCGACGGCGCTCGTAACGAGCAGCGATCCAGAGGTCGTGCGGCGGCGCGTCGCCGACTTCTTCGAGCAGGTGACCGCCTGCATTCGCGCCCACGGCGGGACGGTGGGGAAGTTCGCCGGCGATGCCACGATGGCGGCGTTCGGCATCCCGCAGGCGCACGAGGACGACGCCGAGCGCGCGGTGCGCGCGGGCCTCGGAGTTCTCGAGTCGGTCACCGGCATGGGTCTCCAGGCGCGCATCGGGGTCGAGGCCGGCGAAGTCCTGACGGACGAGGACGACATCACCTTCGCGACGGGCGAGGCGATCAACGTCGCGGTCCGGCTCCAGCAGGCCGCGTCGCCGGGTGAGCTCCTCCTCGGGCCCGCCGCGCACGGGCTCACGCTCGGCACCGTGGATGCCGAAGAGCTCGGGCCCGTCGAGCTCAAGGGCATCGACCGGCCGGTCTACGCGTGGCGCGCCCTCGGAGTCGTCGACGGGCGGCAGCCGCAGCGGACGTCGCTCGTGGCGCCCTTCGTCGGCCGTGACGTCGAGCTCGAGCTGCTGCAGAACACCTTCGATCGCGTGGTGCGCGACCGGCGAGCACATCTGTTCACGATCTACGGCGAGCCGGGCGTCGGCAAGAGCCGGCTGATGCGGGAGTTCGCGGCGGGGGTGGAGGGCGGAACGGTGCTCATCGGCCGCTGCCTGCCCTACGGCGAGGGTGTCACCTACTGGCCGCTGGCGGAGATGGTCAAGGTCGCCGCCGGCATCGCCGACGACGACCCCGTCAAGGAGGCGGTCGACAAGCTCCGGGCGTGCTGCGAGGACGAGGCGGTCGCCGACCTGCTCGGGCTTGCCTCGGGCGTACTGGAGGCGGTCGAGGCGGAGCGAAGCCAGCAGGAGATCGCCTGGGCGGCGCGGGAGTGGGTCGAGCAGCTCGCCCAGCCGCAGCCGGTCCTGCTCGTGTTCGAAGACATCCACTGGGCCGAGGAGCCGCTCCTGGAGCTGATCGAGCACCTCGCGGCCGTCCGCGACGCTCCGCTCCTCATCGTCTGCTTAGCGCGCCCCGAGCTGCTCGAGCTCCGCCCAGCCTGGGGCGGGGGGCGGCTGCGCTCGACGGCGATCGAGCTCGAGCCCCTCGCAACGGAGGAGAGCGAGGAGCTCGTGGAGGCGCTGCTCGCCGGCAAGGATCTTCCCTCGGCCGACCGGACAGCCCTGCTGGAGAAAACAGGCGGGAACCCGCTCTTCGTCGAGGAGACGATCAGGATGGTGCTCGAGCAGGGGGGAGACGGGATCGACCGGATTCCGGACACGCTGCAGGCCCTGATCGCGGCCCGCATCGATCGCCTGCCGAACGAGGAGAAGGCGGTGCTCCAGCGGGCGGCGGTGATCGGCCGCGTCTTCTGGCCCGGCGCCGTCGCGCATCTCTCCAAGAACGGGAGCGACGTCGCCGCGGCGATCGATGATCTTCTCGTTCGCGATCTCGTCCTGCGCGACGCCCGCTCGAGCATCAAGGGCGAAACTGCGTACCGGTTCAAGCACGTGCTCATCCGCGAGGTCGCGTACGCGGCACTGTCGAAGTCGGCGCGCGCCGAGCTGCACACGCGCTTCGCCGAGTGGCTCGGCGAGCGGGCGGGCGAGGAGCTGGTCGAGATCCGCGCCTACCACCTCGACCACGCGTGCGCGCTGCGGGCGGAGCTCGACGGCGCCGCGCCCCCCGATCTGGCCCAGGCTGCCGCCGCCGCGCTCGAGGCGGCAGGGAAA
>JALZFG010000296.1 GCA_030861645.1 Actinomycetota bacterium | reverse complement strand
GACGCACGCGGCCCGAGGTCGAGCCCCGACGCCGCGGCGAACGCGCCCGCGACGACGAGACCGATTGGGGTGGCGAGCTCGAAGCCGGCGTTCTTGCCCACCAGCACGCCGGGCGTCGCGAGCGCGTGCAAACCGAGGAAGCCCGCCGCCGCGACGAACGCGAGGGAGACCAGGAAGAGGCGGCCGTCGCGCCGCCGTCGTGCCGCAGCTGCGACGGCGTATCCGAGCGCGACGCTGAGCGCGGCGGCGGCGAGGACGAGCCAGAAGTGGGCGGGATGGTTCTCCCAGCGTGCGTCGATGCCCGGGCTCGCAAGGACGACTACGAGGAGCGCGACGGGGAGCAGGACGGCCGCGAGAACGGTCGCGATCGGCCGTGGGGAGAGCACAGTCATGCGCCGCGGAGCCCGAGTAGCGTCTCGAGCGCGCGGCGATACTCGGCCCCGTCGAACGCGTTCAGCGGATGCGGATCGAGCTCGTGCTCGTACAGCCGTCCGTCCCGGCGAACGTACACCACGGGGTAGATCGTCCCCGCGGGATCGATCTCGACGGCGACCGCCGCAGCATCCGGGTGCTGCTCGCCGACGAAGTGCGCCAACGGCACGATGCCCTCGTCACGGATTCCGGCGTTGCGATCGAGCGTAACGGCATGCGCGAGGTATCCCTTCTGCGACCACAGCTCGGGAGCGCGCGCGAGCTCGCCCGCGAGGAGCGGCGCAACCTCCTCCAGCCGCAAGCGCGGGCGCTCGACCGTGAACCCGAGACGCGTCTCGGCGAGATGTCGCGCGAGGATCCGTGCGTTGTAGCGGAAGCCGCGCACCGCCGTCGACGTCGAGCCCATCCCGTGCTTCCGCAGCCCCGGGGCGCCCTGGCTCGCATTTCCCGCGAAGAAGACCCCCGGGGCGCCGACGCTCTCCCAGAACGGGGTCAGCGCTGGGATGCGTCCCTGGTCGACCGTGGCGACGCCGACGTCCGGCAGGTCGCGAAGCGGGGCGCGGAACCCCGTCGCGGCGATCGCGGCGTCGGCCTCGAGCGTCATCGCGCCGGGTCTCGTCGTCCCGGTAACGCTCACACGGAAGCCGCCCGCCGGCGTCGGCTCGACCCGCTCGACGGAGGCGTCGAGAACCACGGTGCCTCCGCCGCGGCTGAAGTCCTCGAGCGGCTGGAAGTAGCGGGCGCTGACGCTCGCGCTCGCGAGCACCGCAGATTGGACGGGCCGCGGCGACGCGAGCACGACCTGAGAGGCCCAGGGCAGCAGCGCGTCGGCGATCTCGAAGCCGGAGTTGCGCTTGCCGATCACGAACACGCGTCGGCCCTCGTACCGCTTCGGCTCGCCCGCGTCCGCGTAGTGCGGGACGTGCTCGATCCCCGGGATCGCCGACTTCCAGGGCTCGGTGACGCCGAGCGCGAACAGCGCGGCGCGGCAGCGATAGTCGCCGTCTGACGTCCTCAACACGAGCTCCCCGTCCTCGCGCCGCGTTGCCTCCCAGGCACAGCCGTAGCGCACGCGCAGGCGGGCCCGCTCGGCAAACGCGCGGAGGCCCGCCTCCATCTCCGCCCGCGTCGGAAAGAACTGGCGGCCCATCTCGGCGGGGACGAGGGCGCGCAGCTCGCGCTCCTCGGCGATGAGGCTGTTCTGGTCGTACCACTCGTACTCGCGCGTCTCGCGCGGCGGCGGGGCGTCGAGCTTCGACGACGAGATCAGGCGCTGGAACATCGGCCACTTCCGGAACATTCCGCCCGGCCCCTCGTCCGCGGAGAGGACGGCGTGCTGCACGCCGAGGCGGCTCAGCGCGTAGCTCGTTTGGAGGCCGCCGGGGCCGCTGCCGACGACGACGACGTCGTACGCGCCCGGCGGGAACGGCGCGTCTACGCGTGCCATAGCGTCGTATTCCTCAGACGCCTCGCTTCCTGCTCGAGAATCCTGATCGCGACCGGCGGATGACGCAAGAGCAGCGTCCGCAGCTCGGGTCCGGCCAGGACGACGCAGCGCAGCTCCTCGCTTGCGACGACGACGTCCGCCACGAACGGCTCGCCGGTCAGGATCGAGAGCTCGCCGAAGAACTCGCCGGGTCCGAGCCGCGTCCGCTCGATGCCGCTGACCCGGATCGAGACCTCGCCGTCGAGGATGACGTAGAAGCTGTTGCCCGAGAGGCCCTCGCGCAAGATGTGCGTGTCGTGCCGATGGCGCTCCTCGTCGAGCGTGTGCGCGACGTCCTCGAGTTGGGACGCGGTCAGGTCGGTGAAGAGCGCAAGCCGGGCGAGGCTGTCGCGGTCGACCATCGGCGGAGCTTACCCCGCCCGTTGCGAGAGCTCAGTTCGCCCGAAGGACGAGAGTCGTACTCGGAGTTGTGCTCGGCGCCGCTACCGACGGGCCGGCTTCTCACGAACGCGCGTGCGTCGGCAACCCTCGCATCAGACGCCGCCAGCAGGAC
>JALZFG010000295.1 GCA_030861645.1 Actinomycetota bacterium | reverse complement strand
GCCTGCGCGAGCTGCCGAAGGGAGACGCGCTCGTCACCGCGCAGATCGCCGGCGTGATGGCGGCGAAGCGCACGAGCGAGCTGATCCCGCTGTGCCACCCGCTCCCGCTGACCGCGATCGATGTCCGCCTCGAAGTTCACGACGATCGCGTCGAGGTGATCGCGTCGGCGGAGACCGTCGCGCAGACAGGCGTCGAGATGGAAGCGCTGGTCGCGGCCGCGATCGCCGGCCTGACCGTCTACGACATGGCGAAGGCGATCGACAAGGACATGACCCTGGGCGGGGTGCGCCTGCTCGAGAAGACGAAGGAGAGACGGCCGTGAGTGAGGCTCCGGCAAGGATTCCCGCTGCGGTCGTGACGGTATCGGACGGTGTCTTCAGCAGCGAGCGGGAGGATCGCAGCGGCGACGTGCTCGCGGAGCTCCTCGGCGAGGACGGCTACGACGTGCTGCGGCGCGTCGTTCCCGACGAGGCCGAAGCGATCGCGGACGCAATCGTGGAGCTCGCGAATGACGTTGCGCTCATCCTCACGACTGGTGGAACGGGCGTCGCGTCCCGCGACGTCACTCCCGAGGCGACGCTGGACGTCATCGATCGCGACGTGCCCGGGATCGCGGAGGCAATCCGCGCCGATGCGATCTCGCGCACTCCGCACGCGCTCCTCTCGCGTGGGGTCGCGGGGATTCGCGGCGGGACGCTCGTCGTGAACCTGCCGGGGTCACCCGGCGGCTGTCGCGACGGCTTCGCCGTTCTCCGTCCGGCGCTCGCGCACGGGCTCGCGCTGCTCGCAGGCGAGCCTACTCGGCATCGGCAGACGTAGCGGCGCGTTGTCTCGCCAGTAAACGGCGGAGATCGAGAGCATCGGCACGATGAACGACGGGTCGTTCGGGCAGAGCTTGGCGAGAGGCCTCTCCTATCCGCGCCTCTTCGGATCGCTCGTCAAGATCGAGCACACCGTCTTTGCGCTGCCGTTCGCCTACGTCGGAGCGTTCCTCGCGGTGGGAGGCGTTCCGCGCGCGCAGGACGTCCTCTGGATCACCGTCGCGATGGTCGGCGCTCGCTCGCTCGCGATGGCTCTGAATCGCCTGATCGATGCCGGAATCGACGCTCGCAACCCGCGAACGGCCGCGCGCGAGCTGCCGAGCGGAAGGCTCACGACCGCTCAGGTCCTCCTCTTCTCGCTGCTCTCGCTGGCGGTCTTCCTCGTCGCCGTCTGGCAGCTCGATCCACTTGTGCGCTCGCTCTGGCCGATCCCGGTCGCGGCGTTCGTCGTCTACCCGTATCTCAAGCGGTGGACGTGGCTCTCGCACCTCTGGCTCGGCGCCGTCGATGGGCTCGCCCCGGTCGGGGCGTGGGTGGCGATCACCGGCGACCTCCCCTGGCAGGCGTGGGTGCTCGGCGCAGCCGTCGCCTTTTGGGTGGCGGGGTTCGACCTCTTCTACTCGCTGCTCGACCTGACGGTCGACCAACGACTGGGCTTGCACTCCTGGGCGACCCGGTTCGGAGTCGACGGCGTCTTCTGGGGGGCGCGGGCATTTCACGCGCTTGCGGTCGCCGCGCTCGTCGTCGCCGGGCTTGGCCTCGACATCGGCCTCCTGTACTGGCTCGGCGTCGCCGCCGTCGCCCTGCTTCTCGTCTACGAGCACTCGCTGATCCGCCCGGACGACCTGCGACGCCTCGACGCCGCCTTCTTTACCGTCAACGGCGTCATCAGCGTGGTGTTCTTCGCCTTCGTGCTCGCCGACTCGCTCTAGAGACGAACCCGGGCCGTTGCGAACCGCGCAACGCGTGTGAGGCGCTCGCTTTCCTCGCGGTGGAGCGCGAGCACGAGGATGGGGAGCACGGCGAGCTCCGCGGCGATGAACTCCAGCAGGAGGAGCGAGTCGTCGTCGGCCGCGTGGAGGTCGTCGAGGACGATGACGAGAGGCTGCTGGGCGGTGAGCCGAGACAGGAACGCCGTCGTTGCCTCGAAGAGGGAAAACCGGTCTTCGCCGCCCGCCGCCACGACCGTCCTCAAGCCTCGTCCGGTCTGCGCGCCCGGAGTGCGCCCGGATCGCCTGCACCCACGGCCAGTACGGCGGCGCTCCTCCGGCCTCCCAGCTGCGCCCCCAGAGCACCTTCGCTCCACGCCGCTTGCCCCGGCTTGCGACCTCGTCCGCGAGCCGCGTCTTCCCGGCACCCTCCCGGCCTTCGACGAGGAAGAGCCGCCCGCGTCCCGCAGCGGCGTCGTCGAGACCGGCGAGCAGGAGGGCGAGCTCATTCTCGCGCCCGACGAACGCGCCGGCGGCCCTGCGCCCCGGCGGTGCGATGGACGGCATCGTCAGCGCGGGGTCGTGGCGAAGGATCCGCCGCTTGAGCTCTTGGAGGAGCGGGTTCGGCTCGAGGCCGAGCTCGTCGGCGAGTATTCGTCGCGCCGCCCGATACACCTCGAGCGCGTCCGCCTGACGACCGCAACGGTAGAGCGCGACCATGAGCTGAGCGCGTGTCCGCTCGCGGAGCGGATGCTCGGCGATCACGCTCTCGAGCTCCGGGACCAGCTGATCGTGACGGCCGAGCGCGAGGTCGGCCTTGAAGCGCGCCTCGAGGGCGCCGACGCGTAACTCCTCGAGCCGGACGACTTCCGCCTGGATGGACGACTCACTCGCGAGGCCCGCGAGCGGCTCCCCTCGCCACAGGGCGAGCGCCGCGCGCAGCGTCTCCGCGGCCGCCTCGGGCTCCTCCTCCCTCGCCTCGCGTACGAGCCTCTGGAAGCGGTCGAGGTCGCGCTCGCCCGCCCCCACGGCGAGGAGGTAGCCCGGCGCCTGGGTGACGAGGACGCGGTACGGCGGGCCGTCCGGCTCGAGCGTCTTGCGCAGCTGCGAGACGTAACCCTGGAGCGCCGTCTGGGCGTGTCGGGCGCCCGCTCGGTCCACAGCTCGCCGAGCAGGCGGGACGTCGGGACGATCTCGTTTGCCCGCAGGAGGAGCAGGGCGAGCAGCAGCCGCTGCTTCCGGCCGCCGGCCGGCAGTCGCGCGCACCTCGAGCGGACCGAGCACACGAAACTCCACGGGCGCCTC
>JALZFG010000278.1 GCA_030861645.1 Actinomycetota bacterium | reverse complement strand
CCCGACTCTGTGTCCCCGCGGGCGAGATGTGCTTCGGCAAGAAGCGTCCTCGCCCGTGCGGCCTCGTACGGCACCCCGATCTCCCGCCAGAGCTGCGCTCCGCGACGGAGGGAAGCGATGGCGCTCGCATCGCCCTCGGCCAGCTGGATCGCGCCTTGCGCACAAGCAGTCGCGGCGCGCAGAGCCGTCGTTCCGAACCTCTCTGCGATCCCGAGAAGCTCGCGCGCGGCGTCACGTGCCGCGCCGCGATCGTCGCCGGCGAGTGCGACCTCGACGCGCGCGGAGAGCAGCGGCGCGCGCAGGAGGTCGAAAGTCTCCTCGGCAAGCGCCTTTTCGATCAGACCCGCTGCCGCCTCAACCTTTCCCTCTGCGAGACGGAGCAGGGCGAGCCCGGGTTGTGGCGGTCTCCCCATCTCGTGCGCGCGCGCGAACGCGTCGTCCGCCGCCTTCAAGTCTCCTCTCCGAAGGCGGATCTCGCCGAGCTCGTACTGCGCCAAGCCGACGTGGAAGACGTTTCCGGCAAGCTCCTCGCACCCGATCAGGGCATCGGCCTCCGCCTCGCTCCAGGCACCCCGCCAGCGCAGGACGCCGGCCCGGTGGATGCGGCAATCGCCGGACGCGGGGACGATGCTCTCGCGCACGCAGCACCGCTGGGCGGCAACCGTCCACTCGCCGGCGCGCCGGTAGTCCGCGAGTTCGCCGCAAACAGTCAAGGTTTGGCAATAGATGAGGCAGGCCGTCCGAGGTCGCAGACGACCGCTGACCGCGACGGCCATCGCCTCGTCGATCGCCGCCGTCGCCTCTTCGACGCGGCCGAGCTGGACCAGCGCACGACCCTGCGTCGCCCGACCGAGCAGCGCGAGATCGAGGTCTCCGACGCGCTCTCCGATCTCGCTCATTTGCTCGCTGTGCGCCAGCGCGCCTTTGAGGTCGCGCTCAATCAACGCGAGCTGCGCATGCGTCCAAGCGTGGAGCGCATGCGCGCGCCCTTCCGGCTGGCCGTCGAGCAAGCGGGCCGCGGTGTGGTGCCAGCCGGCGCCCACGGCCAGCTCCCCGCGCGGGAAGTACTCGTTCGCGAGCATTGTCGCGACCCACGCCGCCGCGTGCGTTTCGCCCCGCGCGACGTACGCCGCATATGCTCGCTCGTACGCGCGAAAGAACTCCTCGTAGCGGCTCGTAACCCACGCCGCCTCGCCGAGCGCCTCAAGTTCCTCGGGCGCGAGCGGCGCTTCCGCGTCGGCGGTGGAGAGAAGCGAGAATGCGCGCTCCCACTCATGCCCGCGCACCGCGGCGCGGCCTGCCTCGAGCGAGCTGCGGGAGACATCATCCAAGCGCTCGTGCGAGCGTAGCCGCGTCCGCCTTCTGGCGCACCTCTGTACCTGTTCCGCCCCACCGTCGCGGAGCGCGCGCTTACGAGCGGCAGTGTGCGGCCGATGGCCGCGTATCGCTGCGAAGGCGGCCTCTCAGTCGACGCGCTCCCGGTGCCCGTTGGTGGCTGCAGGGGTATGGGCGGTGCCGGATTCGAACCAGCGACCTCCTGCTTGTAAGGCAGGCGCTCTCCCAGCTGAGCTAACCGCCCGCGATCCCGATTATGCCGCCCTTCGAACCGAGGGAGTCGCGTTCGGTATCCGCTTGAGCGGCTCGCGGGGGCGAGGGCGCATCGTGTCCCAAGGCCAACGCGGTCTCGCTCGTCCGGGAGCCCAGAAACCCGCCGCTATCCTGCCTGTGCGCCCCCGTCGACTAGCGGCCGAGGTCACGGCCCTTTCAAGGCCGTAGCGCGGGTTCGAATCCCGCCGGGGGCATCGAGCGCGGGCAGTGCGGGCATAACGGCGGAATACGTCCTGCCGATGCCTGGTTCGTGGCGCATACTCCCGACATGCAGGAATGGATGCGTGCGCAGGGCTACGTTCGTCCCCGCCGTGGCAGGATCGTGGCCGGCGTCATCGCCGGCCTCGCTCGCAAGTGGGACGCGAGCGTCTGGGGCTTGCGACTCCTCTTCATCGCGTCCCTCCTCCTGCCGGGGCCGCAGTTCATCGTGTATTTCGTCCTGTGGGCCGCCATGCCCGCGGAGGACGGCTAACGACAGTCGCGCCGGGCCGGCGAAACGAACAGGGAGCCGCGAAGGCACTTGACGGCGCAGGAAGCGCGCGTCACCGCGAGCTGCGCGGTGGCAGGAATCGCCGCGCCTTGTCGAGATCGACGAGCTCGCTCGGCGAATCCCCGAACCTCCAGATGTCACGCCGCCTCCCCTGCGGCCCGACGACGACCGCGATCGAGCCGAGTGCGGCTCCCTCGGAGTCGCGAGCGGAGGTGTGGTGAATGCCGAGCAGGTAGTCCTCGCTGCGGGGCGCGCCCGTGAGCGTCGTGGCTTCGAGGGCCTCGCGAATCGCCTCGAGCGCGACGGCGTGGGGGAAGTTGTACTTCCCGCCGCCAGCGACTGACGAGATCAGACTCACGCTGGGCTGCACGACCTCGACGAGGCCGAGGGTGACGCCGTGCTTGGAGGCGTGGTGCGGGATCTTGAAGATCTCAGCCCGCAGGGCGTCACGCCCGATCGCCTTGCGAAGCAGTTTTGCCGTCGGGGTCCTCTCGGGATGCATCTCAGGGAAATCGACGAGCACCTGGGCCCACGACGCGAGCAGAGAATCGGCGCCGAGGATCAGCGTCCGGCTATTCGGTCGGACGTACCGTCGCCCGTCGGGCCGCTCCTCGACCCGTGACGCCGGAAACTCGAGTCGGAGGGCGATCGAGGCGTCGTTGAGATCCACGCCGTAGGTGTCAAAGCGGGTTCTGAGCCCGATGCTCGGGACGAGGACCTGCACCTTGAGCCGACCGATGAAGCGCGTCGTGCCGCTCGTCGGCTGCGTGTGCTGGATGTGCGGATCGGCGTCCTCGAGGACGCGCATCATCCCGAGGTACGCCCTGGAGGGGTGGTAGTAGCCGGGCTCCCAGAGCTCGCGGACGCTGCGTCCCCACGGGCTGGCCAGGAACTCGGGCATCCCGCCGATGTGATCGTCGTGCGGGTGGGTCGCGACGACGAGCGGAAAGAGGTATCCGTCGTCAGGGTGCCCGGGCAGGAGGCGCGTCCCCGCGAGCGCGTCGAGAAGGGCCGGCAGCTTCTCCGTCGTCGCGACATCGACGACGATCGCGCGACGCGTGTCGTCGCGCTCGCGGGCCGGAAGCAGGAGGAGCTGACTGTCCCCGTCCCCGACGTTGAGCAGGAAGTACACGAGGTCCTCCCGCTTGATCGAGGCGACGAACTCCTCCTTCGACCTTGCCTTCGCGAAGCGGGCGGCGGGAACCGGCGTCGGGATGTTCGAGGCGGTGGTCTGGGCGGTGCTCGTCATCGCTCGCTTGTTCGCCGAATCGTCGGAGCGACCGCGGCGTAGTAGGCCTCCTTCGCCTTCTGCCGCGCGTCGGCGCTGATGTCGTATACCGGCGGCTTGAGCCACTCCTCCGGGCTGCGTGGCTCGGGCGCGACCTGCTGGGTCAACTCCTCCTCGCTCTCGGCCTCGGGAAGCACCGAGTCGTCGACCCGCGCGGCGAGGACGGTTCCCATCGCCAGACGCGTCCGTCTTCGCCTCGCCTGTACGTGCTCGCCGACGAGGCGCTCGAGCGCGGGGACCGTCGCCCTCACCGACCGCGCTCGCTCGCGAAGATCGAAGAGGAGGCGACCGCGATCATCCACTCCGGGCCAGCCCGAAACGGAGACGCGCGCGACGTGCCCGACGATCTCGTCGACGACGAGGTACGAGAGCCGCTCGAGCTCCTCCGGCGCGAGGTCGAGCGTCCTCGGGTGCCATCGACGCACCGCCGCCGGCAGCTCGATCGGCGGAACGAGCTGCAGCCTGAGCTCGATCGTCTCGCCGTTCCTCCTGACGAGGAGTGTCGACGCGCTCACCTTCTCGACCGCTGCATCCTCACCTTCACCCTCGAGCAGGGACCGGAACCAGTCGCCCCGGCCACGCGCGTGCGCCTGCTCCAGCAGAAGCTCAAGAAGCTGATCACTGAGCTCGCCGCGGGTCATTGCGATTCCGTCGGCGGGGCCGGCTCTCGCCAGCTTGGGAGCTCGGCGGGAAGCAGGTCGCGGTGGTACTGCGAGAGCGTCGCGCCCGCAAGCCACCAGCCGCGGTACATGAGGTCGCGGCAGAGCTCGAAGTCGAACTCGTCGAACGACGTCTTCGTCAACGCCAGTCGGCGCCGGTCGCCCTCGCTCTGCTCCGGGTTCTTCGCCCGCCACGCCTGGGCCAGGCCTTGGTCGAGCGTCGTGGCGAGGCCGAACAGCACGCCCCGCCGCGCCCCCCGCGGGCGCTGCCCGCCCGGCGGGGTTCGCTCCCACGCCTGGAAGCGCTCGACCATTGCCCTCATCCGCAGCGCGGTGGACTGCCGGTAAAGCAGCGAGTTCGCACGCATCAGGTCGCGGACGAGCGGAATCCGGCCGTAGGCGCCGGTGCGGAAGACACCGCCCGCGTTGAGAGCGACCAGGCACGCCTCGCGCAGATCCGGCTCGTCGAGCTCGTTCAGGCGGTCGAGCGGCTCGAGACCCATATTGTCGTACGCGCCCCCGTCCAAGAGCTTGGCGACGCGCCCGTCCGCGCACGGGAAGCGGAGGCCCTCGAGGACGACCGGCGCGAAACCGCCCGGGAACGCCGCGGAAGCCGCCACGGCGTCGGCGAGACGCAGCTCCGGCGGCGTATCGATGCGACCCATGACCCAATCGCCGATGAGATCGCGTTCGAGGCCGAAGCGGACGCCGGTGGTCAGGTTCGAGGCGTTGAAGATGAAGCGGCATTTGCGCGAGAGCTCGTGAAGCCGCCGGCCGCCAAAGAACCAATCGTCGAACTGGTCGGCGAGGAGCTCGGTCCGCGTGGGTCGCCCGACAATTCGCCACGCGTTCCGGAGGAGCGTCTTCACCAGCGAGGTCGTGCTGACGCGCGCGACGAGGGGACCGACGACGAGTTCGTCAAGAGCATCGGGCGTGAAGCCGGCCCGCTCGAGCTCGGGGTAGGCGTGCGCGAACAGACCGTGGGCGACCGACCCTCCCGACACGGACGAAACCCACCGCACCTGGGAGAGCAGACCCGCATCCGCCATGAAGCGGAGGACGCCGACCGCGCTTAGCGTCGCGCGGAACCCGCCTCCGGAGAAGGCGAGCGCGAACGGCGGCTGTCGCGGCGGCGCCGGCGGGTCGGCGTGCGCGCGCTCCTCCTTGCATGGGCTGATGAGGTCGCTGGTCGCCGTGCCGATCGCCGGCGAGCTGAGCGGCGTCTCCTCCGCCATGACCGCTCTCACCATCGCACCACGGGGACGATGTTGCAAGCGGACGTCGGTCGTCCGCGCGTCGCGGTCGCGCTCGACGAAGCTTCGCTTAGGCGACTCCGCGACCCCGATCTCTCCCGCCTGGTTTGGGAGCGGCGCGCGCTCAGGTTCAACCGCGTCTCGTGTGAAGGGTGTGGTGAAGCCGCCGGCCGGTCGTGCCCGAGGCCGTGCCGGAGTAGCGTGACCAGAGGGCGACGAGCACGATCGCGACCGCGATCGCGGCGAGGAAGCTCTCGAAGCCGCCGAGCGCGTGCCGAAGCAGCGACCCCGCGACCACGGTCGCGGACGCGCCGATCAGGATGGTCGTCGGAATCCCGAGCCGCTCACGTCCGGGGTGGAAGAGCCGCCCCAGGCCCCCGACGACGAGACCGCTGACGAGGAGCGAGAGCACAAGTCCGACGCCTCCGAACATGCCCGCGACAAGGAGAAGAGCGAGGAGCAGCAACGAGCCCAGCAGGCGGCCGCGGGGCTTACGCTGGGAGCGCTCCGTCCCCGCGGGTCGAGCGGGGGAGAGACGTGCGCGAAGAGTGCGCGTCGTCCGATCGGGCGCCTCGAGAGCCGCGCGGAGGGCTTGCACGAACGCGCCGCACGTCTCGTACCGATCGCGAGGATCCTTCGCGAGGGAGCGAGCGAAGACGTCGTCGACGCCACGGGGAAGCGCGCGGCTCCCCTTGGACGCAGAGGGGATCGGGTTGTGGATGTGCGCGAGCGCCTCCGCCATCGCGGAGCCTTGCTCGAACGGACGCCGGCCCGTCAGGAGCTCGTACGCGACGACCCCGAGTGCGTAGCGGTCGCTCGCCGCCGTCGCTGTCTCGCCCCGGGCCTGCTCCGGCGAGAGGTACCCAGCGGTGCCCACGATCGATCCCGGTGCTGTCACGTCCTCGCCCACGTCGTCGACGAGGCGGGCGATGCCGAAGTCGGCCAGCTGAACGCTTCCGCGCTCGTCGATGAGCATGTTCGTCGGCTTCACGTCGCGGTGCACGACTCCCTGTCGATGCGCGGCGTCGAGCGCATCCGCGGCCTGCTCCAGCCAGCTCAATGCCTCCGAGGGGTTTACGGAACGCTCGCGGAGCCTGTCGCCTACGCTCCCGCGTCGTAGGTACTCCATGACGATCAGCGGACGGCCGTCCCACTCACCGACGTCGAAGACCGTGACGATGTGGGGATGTCCGGAGACGCGCGCGGCGGCGAGCGCCTCGCGCAGAAAGCGCCGGCGC
>JALZFG010000276.1 GCA_030861645.1 Actinomycetota bacterium | reverse complement strand
CGCACGACCTGGCCGGAAAGGCAAGCTCGGCGACGTCGGCGTGCACGAGGTCGGCGTGCGGCACGTTTGCCCGCGCGAGTTCGGTTTGCGTCTTCGAGATGTCGACCCCGACCGCGCGGTGGAGGCGGGCGATTTCGCGCAGGGCTGGGACGCGTTGCCGCAGCCGAGGTCGAGGACGGACGATCCTGGCCGCAGTGCGCGCGAGGAGGTCGCGAAGAAGGCGCAGACGCGGCCACTCCTTTCCGGGTTGTTCGAGGGCAGCGTACGCGTCTGCGACCTCGTCGGAGCCAGCAGCAACGAGTGTCTTTCGCTCGTCCCTTGTCATCTGGAGCTTCTCCATCGCACCCCTGTGTCTTCGCCTGTCGGTTTACAGCGTCCCGCTCCGAAGGCGCCAAACGAGGGTCTCCGTTTCCTGCTCGAGCTTGCCGTCGCCGTCTCGCTCGCTCCTGGGGCTGGAAGCGGCTCTCGATGAGGCCGTCTCGCCGAACCCGGACGAAACCGCTCGGCTAGGCCGATTCTGGATCGGGTCTCGCGTTAGGCGCCGTCGAGGAGGCCGGCGACCTTTCGCAGGTCGTCGACGAACTCGCGCATCTGCTCGCGGCGCGCGTCCTCGTCCGCGGCGCGCAAGATCGAGGACGGATGCACGGTCGCGATCACGCGCGGCGCGAGCGGCGATTCCACGAGCTCCCCGCGCTGTCGGCTGACCCGGAAGTCCTTCCCGAGGAGCGCCTGCGCGGCCGTGGCGCCGAGGCACACGAGCACACGCGGCCGCACGAGCGCGATCTCGTTGTCGAGCCACGGGCGGCACGCCGCCATCTCCGACCAGTTCGGCTTCGCGTGGATCCGCCGCTTTCCGCGCGCCTGCCACTTGAAGTGCTTGACGACGTTCGTGACGTACACCTTCGTCCGATCGATCCCGACCTCCTCCAGCGCTGTGTCGAGCACGCCGCCGGCCGGGCCGACGAACGGCCGTCCCGCGAGGTCCTCCTGGTCGCCCGGCTGTTCGCCGACGAACATCACCTCGGCCTCCAGCTCGCCCTCGCCGAAGACCGTCTGCGTTCCCGTGCGCCAGAGGTCACAGGCCTGGCACCCTGCCGCCGCGCGCCGGAGCTCCGCGAGCGTCGGCCGCTCCGGGATGAGCTCCGCGGCGCTCGCAGCGGGAGGAGGTGGCACGGGGAGAGGTATACCGGGACCAGCGGGGAGAATCGAGCGCTCTCGGTGCCGCGCCCGGCGCCGTCGTTCCCCAGGAGAGGCAGACCCCGTCGCGTCGGACGGGGCTGTGCGAGGCTACGCGCTACCCTCGTCGCCATGGAGTTGCTGCACACGTGCTATCGCATCACCGACCCCGACCGCTCCGTCGCGTTCTACGAGGCGCTCG
The DNA here is from genome assembly GCA_030861645.1 of Actinomycetota bacterium. GTDB lineage: Bacteria > Actinomycetota > Thermoleophilia > Gaiellales > Gaiellaceae > JALZFG01. Next base: position 975 of record JALZFG010000276.1, on the reverse strand, counting down.
GGTTCGAGGAGCGGCGGCGCCTGCCGATCCGCGACGAGGCCGTGAACATCTTCCTCGGCGTCCCCGACAAGCCCCAGCCGGAGCTCGAGCTGACCTACAACTTCGGCATCGACCACTACGAGCTCGGGACCGGCTACTCGCACGTCGCCGTGACGGTGGACGACGTCCACGAGACGCTGCGTCGCCTGAGGGACGAGCACGGCATCGAACCCGAGAAGCCGCCGTACCAGGTGCGGGCGGGCTCGTCGCTGATCGCGTTCGTCAGAGACCCGGACGGGTACCGCATCGAGCTCATCGAGCGCGGCCGTTAGGCGCGGTCGGGATCCGTAAGGGCGGCGACGAGGCCGCCGCTCAGGCCGAGAGCGGCAAGGACGGCTCGCACTCGCGGCGGCTCGCCGCGGAGGAAGCCCGCGGCCCCGAGAACCAGGGCGGCGACCGCGCCGTCGGCGGCGAGGTGTGCCCGCAGCGGGACGAGCTTCACCAGTCCAAGCTCGTAGCGTGTCAGCGCGCTGAGGAGGAGGCCGTTCAGCGCGGACGCGCGAAGCAGCCGCCGTGGCGTCGCGCCCATCTCGAGCACGTACGGCAAGGCAGCCTCACCGGCCGCGAAGAGGTAGTCCGCAAGCCCGTGCTGCTTCCTCGAGATGGGACGCACGACCGGTCGCTACCCAGCCGGTAGGCCGGAAAAACCCGGCCGACGAGGGAGAGGGTGGCGACGGGCAGCTCGAGATCTCGAAGCTTCTCGTCGGACGGGAGGCGGGCACGGAGCTGCACGCTGCGCCACCCTCGCGGCGTCGCCACGCTACAACTTGACCGTGGTCGTCTCGCTCCACGTCGCGACCGGCGCCGCGGCTGGCGCACTCCTCGCTTCGCGCCGCGGCGCCGTGGCCGCCGGCCTCCTCCTCCATTTCCTTGGCGACCGCCTGCCGCACCGCGACATCGCCTCGCGCCCCTTCGAGGTGACGAGCGGCGGGATCC
>JALZFG010000304.1 GCA_030861645.1 Actinomycetota bacterium | reverse complement strand
GCGCAGACCTGCGCGGGTACGTCGGGAAGGAGGAGCTCGCCGACCTGTACCGACGCGCCGCCTGCGTCGTGCTTCCGACGCGGTACGAGGGCTTTGGCCTCACCGTGCTGGAGGCGATGGCGTCGGGCACCCCCGTCGTCGCCGCGCCCGATCGGGCCGTTCGCGAAGTGGCGGGCGAGGTGGTCGTGTACGCCGAGCGTCATCGCCTCGCCGACGGAATCCGCCGTGCGCTCGCCGACGCGAGTCGGCTGTCGGCGGCCGGCCTCGAGCGCGCGCGGGCGTTCAGCTGGGAGGAGACGGCGCGCCGGACGCTCGCGGTCTACCTCGACGTGCTGCGCGCCGCAGAGAAGGTCCGCTGACCCGCGCCGTGCGACCCGCGAGGGTATCGGCAGTCGTCGTCTCTCACCGCTCGCCCGACGACACCGCCGTTTGCGTTCGCGCTCTCGCACCCCAGGTCGACGAGGTCGTCGTGATCGCCGACGTGCCGGGCAGCGTGGGCGACGTTCCGGCCGACGTCCGCGTGATCGAGAACGCGCGCTCGCGGAGCCTCGGCGCGAATGCGAACCGCGGCTTCAGCGAGACCTCGGGAACGTTCGTCGTGCTTGCGAATCCCGACACCGTTCCCGCGCCGAATGCCGTCGCCGTCCTCCGCGAGTTCGCCGAGAGCCACCCGCGCTGCGGCATCGCCGGTCCGCGACTGCTCACGCCCGAAGGCAGTTGGCAGCCGTCGCGGCGGCGCTTTCCGACCGTCTCGGGCACGCTCGTCCGCCGCACGCCGCTCCGGCGGTTGCGCGACCCGTACCGCCACCAGGTGCGCCACTACAACCTCGGCGACGTCCCGACGGAGCCGGTGCCGGCCGACTGGATGCTCGGCGCCTTCCTCCTCCTGCGCCGCGCGATGCTCGAGGAGCTCGGCGGCTTCGATGCGGGCTTTCGAATGTACGGCGAGGACATCGACCTCTGCTACCGGGCCGAGAAGGCGGGGTGGGAGCGCTGGTACGTCCCCGCCGCCGTCGTCCGTCACCGCTATGCCGCCGTGATCGACAAACGCTTCCTCACGCGCCGTACGCTCTGGCACCTGCGCGGGATGCTGCGGTTCGTGCGCAAGCACCCCGAGCGGCTGCGCGCGCTCTAGCTGAAGCTCGCGGGGGGTTGCGGGACGAGTTGCGACCAGCCGACCTGCACGATCGCGCCTGCCGTCTCGACCTCTTCGACGGCGCCGGCGAGCGTCAGCGCGGACGGCAGGAAGCCAGGCGCGTGAAGCCGGCCTCGAGCGACCCGGGGTGGCGTCGCGACGAGCTCTACGAGCGCGCGGCATCTTGACACCAACGCCCTCGTCTACCGGTTCGACTCGCGTCTCGCGGAGAAGCAGCGGGTCGGCTCCGAGATCCTGTAAGCGGGGATCGCCGAGGGGACGCTTGCGGCGCGCTCACGCTCGCTGGCTCGAGGTGCGGTCGGACAAAGGCTCCAGGGACAGTGAGAATCCGCCCTCGCCGAGCGGGGTCACACTGGTGGAGCTCCGCTCGCTAACGCCGACGCCCATCGGCCGGGCGGCGAGTCGAGTCCGGCCCCTCGGCCCGCGGATGAAGCTCGAAACTGACCTGCGCCCCGAGCGACCGCGTGTCGGGGAGAGAGGGGTCGAGCTGCGCGGGGACGAACGTCGGCGCGACGTGGAGGTCGACGCGGAAGGGGCCTCGCGGCGTCGCAAGGGCGAACCGGCGCGCACCGCAGGTCGGCACGACGCCCGAGAAGAGCCTCCGCGCCACGTCGCGCAGTGAGCCTCCGGCGTCGGGCGCCAGCCGAACGAGCGCGACGGTCGCTCGGGCGGCCGGCGCGATCGTGCAGACCGTGCTCCTCGAAGCGGTGACGACCAATCGAGCGGGGCGCGAGCTGCCGAAGCGCTGATACGACGCGTCAGCGCCCATCCAGCCGTCCTTGTACACGCCCCTCACGATCGTCCGGAGGCGAACGGGGCTCGTCGTCTCGTACAGCCGCCAGGAACCGTTCGCGGCGACGACCGTGCCGACGAGGTCGATGCCTTGGTCGACGACGGCGTAGCGGATCGCCGGAGAAGTCCAGAGAATGCCCTCCTCTCCGGGAGGCGGTGTCTGCAGGATCGGCGCCGCCCCCGTCGACGCGTCGAGTCGCCACAGCTCGGTGAGCGAACGGTTCCAGAAGGCGAGCGTCCACACGTCGTTCGGGTCTGCGATCTGCTGACCGAGGTACAGCGCGGACGCTCCTCTCGTCGCTCGGTCGACCCAGTCGAGCGGTTGCGGCTGATTCAGCTCGAGGCGCTCGCCGAACTCGCGCGAGTCGTCGCTCGCGTACAGCTCGCCGGCGAGGTTCCACGCGAGTACGAGCGCGGCGACGGCTGCGAGCGTCGGGCGCACGATCGCCGACCGGCGCCGGAGGGCGTACGGGAGCAGCATCGCGACCGCCGCGAGAGCGAGTGCGACGAGGAGGGCGAGCTCGAGCCGGCGCTCGCTCCAGCCGAGCCCACTCGTGATCGCCGACAGGATCGCCAGGCTCGGGGCGTCCGAGGCGGGATAGGAGTTGAACCGGTAGGGAACGGCGACGATCAGGAAGCCGACGAGGGCGAGCGCGGCGGCGAACGCGGCCGGGTTGATGCGTAGACGCGCGAGCCAGACGGCGGTGCCGGCGAAGAGGAGCGGCGCAACGTAGATCAGATTCCGCTCTTCGATCGGATTGCCGAACCCGCTCGCGAGGTACGCACCCTTCGCTCCCGTGTAGATCGCGAAGCCGAGTACGGAAGCGACCGAGGCCGCGGCAAACGCGCCCCGCGCGGCGCTCGGCGCCTCGCCGCGCGGGCGAACGAGCGCCGTCAGACCGGCGAGCGCCGGGAGGACGCCGACTCCGAC
>JALZFG010000301.1 GCA_030861645.1 Actinomycetota bacterium | reverse complement strand
GATCACGCTCGTCCGGACGGCGCTCGACTGGTCGCGCATCGCCCCGGAGCAGCGGCCGCCGGCCTTCGACCCGACCAACCCGAACGACCCGGCCTACGACTGGAGCTCGTTCGACGCGAAGGTCCAGCTGCTGAGGCGCTACGGGCTCGAGGCGATCGCCGTCGTCAACTACCCGCCGCCCTGGGCGGGAGGCGGCCGCGTACCGAGCCCGAAGGTCAACGAGATCGGCTACTTCATGCTCGCCGCGGCGCGGCGCTACGCGGGTCTGACCCCGGGCATCCCGCGCGTCCGCTACTGGCAGGTCTGGAACGAGCCGAACGTCAACCTCTTCTTCTCGCCCCAGTTCCGCAACGGGAAGCCGTACGCGCCCAGCCTCTACCGAAGCGTCGTCAACGCCGTCGCGGCGGCCGTCCACTCGGTCCACGCGGACAATCTCGTCATCGCGGGAGGGCTGTCGCCGTTCACGGTGAAGCGGGGCCAGACGCAGACGATCGGACCATTGCGCTTCATGCGCGAGATGCTCTGCATGTCGAAGGGTCCGCGGCCGCGCTCGACGTGCAACCAGCGCTCGCACTTCGACATCTGGTCGCACCACCCCTACACGTCGGGAGGGCCGACGCACCACGCCTTCAACCCCGACGACGTCTCGCTCGGCGACCTGCCCGAGATGCGGCGGCTCCTGGGGGCGGCTGTCGGCGCCGCGCACGTCGTCTCACGCAGCCGCGTCCGCTTCTGGGTGACGGAGTTCAGCTGGGACACGAGCCCGCCCGACCGGCGTGCGCTGCCGCTCCGCCTGCAGGCGCGTTGGGTGGCGCAGGCGCTCTACGTGATGTGGCGAGACGGCATCGACCTCGTCACGTGGCTCGCGCTCCGTGACGACCCCTACCCGCAAATGCCGGTTCAGGCCGGGCTCTACTTCCGGGGGCGCTCGGGCCTGCGAAGCGACAGGCCGAAACCGACGCTCACCGCCTTCCGCTTCCCGTTCGTCGCGCTGCGGCAGCGGGGGGCGATTACGCTCTGGGGGCGGACGACCACGGCGAGGCCGGGAACGGTGATCATCGAGCACAGGACGAAGGGCGGGTGGCGGCGGGTCGCTGCGTTGCGCGCGGACGAGTACGGGATCTTCTCGGCGCGCGTCCGCAGGCCGACGCGCGGCTCGATGCGCGCTCGCCTGGTGTCCCCGAGCGCGACGAGCCTCCCCTTCTCCCTCGCGCCCGTGCCCGACCGCTTCGTGCGCCCGTTCGGGTGCGCGTCGTGCGGTTGACGCGGCCGTCGCGCTCGCGGCGGCGTCAGCGCCGAACGACCGTGTTGCCGAGCACGAGCATGTCCATCCGCGTGCGCAGAAAGCAGTCGAGCGCCTGCTCGGGCGACATCACGATCGGCTCGTTCTCGTTGAACGACGTGTTCAGGACGACGGGCACGCCCGTCCGCCGCTCGAACTCCTTGATCAGCCGCCAGTAGCGCGGGGTGACGCCGCGCTCGACGGTCTGGAGCCGGCCGCTGTCGTCGACGTGGTTGACGGCCGGAATCCGCTGACGCTTGTCGGCCCGCGTCCTGTAGACGAGCACCATGAACGGTGAGGGGTAGTCCTGCTCGAACCACTCGCCTGTCGCCTCGGCGAGGATCGAGGGAGCGAACGGCCTGAACGGCTCGCGGTGCTTGATCCGCGCGTTGAGGACGTCCTTCATGTCGGCGCGGCGCGGGTCGACGACGATGGAGCGGTTGCCGAGCGCGCGCGGGCCGAACTCCATCCGCCCCTGGAACCACCCCACGACCTCGCCGGCCGCGATCGCATCCGCGGCCACGGCGAACAGCTCGTCGTCGCCGAGCCGCTCTCCCTCGAGCCCTGCGCGGGCGATCGCCGCCGCGCACGCCTCGTCCGAGTATTCGGGGCCGGTAGCCGCGTGCTCCATCACGAAGCCTCGCGGCTGCTGCAGGAGGTGGTTCCAGACGTAGTAGGCGGCGCCGACGGCCGTGCCGGAGTCGCCCGCCGCCGGCTGGACGAACAGTTCGCGGAACGGCGTCCGCAGCCGGACGAGCCCGTTTGCGACGGCGTTCAAGGCGACGCCGCCGGCCAGGCAGAGATTCGGCACGGGAGCGCGCCGCCAGAGCGCCGCCAGGAGATGCAGATACGCCTCCTCGAGCATCGCCTGGAGCGAAGCGGCGACGTCCTCGTGCAGCTCGCGCAGCTCCTCGCCGGGGGTGCGCGCAGGGCCGAACCGCTCGGCAAGGCGGTCGGAGTAGATTCGGTCGAAGGTCGGCGTCCCGGTATCCCACGTCACCTCGAGCCCGTTTTGGTGCACGAAGTACTCGAGCCCGAGGCTGAACAGCGTGCCGTCGAGCCGGACCAGCTCGCGCATCGCGTCGAAGTGCCGCGGGCGGCCGTAGGGCGCGAGGCCCATCACCTTGCCCTCGTCGCCGTACTTCGGGAATCCGAGCCACTGCGTGACGGCCGTGTAGAACATCCCGAGCGAATGAGGAAAGAGCACGCGGTCGAGAACGGTCAGCGTCGACCCGCGCCCCGACGCGAGCATCGTGCTCGTGAAATCGCCGAAGCCGTCGACGGAGAGGACGGCGGCCTCGTCGAACGGCGAGACGAAGAACGCGCTCGCGACGTGCGCGCGGTGGTGCTCCACGTGGTGGAACCGCGCGCGGAACCCGTCTCGAGGCACGCCGAGCGCCCGAGCGAGCTCGCCGCGGACGTCGCGGATCTTCGACACGTAGCCGAGCCGGTGGCGGACGAAGCCGGGGCGGACGCGGTGCCGCAGCGTCCACGCTGCCTTGCGCGCGAGGTTCGCCTTCGGACTCCGCCCGACGGCGACATGGTCCAGCTCTTCCGCCTTCAAACCCGCGTCGGCGATGCACCAGCGCGCCGCGAGGGAGGGGAAGCCGGCGCAGTGCTTGACGCGGTTGAACCGCTCCTCCTCCGCTGCGGCGACGAGCTCGCCGTCGACCACGAGCGCGGCCGCCGCGTCGCCGTGGTAGGCGTTCAGACCGAGGATCGCGGTCAAGGGCCGGTCATCCTAGTCCGGTGCGGGCGCGCCAAAGGAGGTCGGGTACGAGCGTGCGGCCGGGCCGGCGTCGGGAGCGACCGTTGAGGGTCGTCCGCGCGCCGGTGCGCAAGGCGCGAAACGCGCTCGCCCGCGTGCGAACGAGCAAGCCGGGCGAGATCAGGGGAGACGAGCTCGCGAAGGCGATCCGTGAGATCGCGAGCGAGGACGGCGTGAGCGCGATCCTCGAGATCGGTTCCGGCAGCGGCGACGGGAGCACGCGCTCGTTCGCGGCCGGCGCGCGGCAGAACCCCGGGCGGCCGACGCTCTTCTGCATCGAGGCCGCGCGCGACCGCTTCGACGAGCTCTGCGCCAGGTACGCCTCGAGCCCGTTCGTTCGCCCTTACCACGTCTCGTCCGTTGCCGTCTCCGACTACGCCTCCGAGGACGAGGTTCGCGGGTTCTACCAGGCGGTGCCGTCGGCGCTGAACGCGTTCCCGCTCGCGCAGGTGCTGGGCTGGCGCGCGACGGAGCTCGAGTACCTCCGCACGGCCGGCGTGCCCTCGGACGGGATCGACCTGATCCGCAGGCAGCAGGGGATCGAGCACTTCGACGCCGTCCTGCTCGACGGGTCGGAGTTCGCCGGACGAGCAGACCTCGAGCGCGTCCTCGGCGCCCGCTACCTGGTGCTGGACGACGTGCAGTCGTTCAAGAACCACGCGAACTGCGTGCGCCTGCTCGCCGATCCTCGCTACGAGCTCGTCGCCGCGAACCCGCGGCTGCGGAACGGGTACGCCATCTTCCGGCTCGTCGCCTCGCGGTAGAGCGAGAGCGCGGACATCGCGATCCGCGGCCAGGCGAAGAGGCGCGACGCGCTCCGCG
>JALZFG010000202.1 GCA_030861645.1 Actinomycetota bacterium | reverse complement strand
CCCTTGCGGTCTGCCTCCACCGGGCGCGCGGCGCCGGCCTCGGCGGGCTCGAGTTCGCGTGCGCGATCCCCGGCACGGTCGGCGGTGGTGTTCGCATGAACGCCGGTGCGTACGGCGGCGACATCGCGGGCGTTCTCGCCCGCGCTCTCGTCGTCGACGTCCGCGGCGCGGCGTGGCGGCGGAACGCGGACTTGTCGTTCTCGTACCGCCGTTCCGGGCTTCGCCGCGGCGAGGTCGTCGCTCAGGCGGAGCTTCGCCTTACACCTCGGCCGGCTGCCGACATCAGAGCGAGGGTCGCCGCTATGCAAGCCGAGCGAAAGGCGGCGCAGCCGACGAACAGGCGAACGTTCGGGAGCGTCTTCACCAATCCGGAGGGCCACGAGCTCACCGCCGGGCGCCTGCTCGACGGCTGCGGGCTGAAGGGCTACCGGATCGGCGGCGCCCGGATTTCGCCGCGGCATGCCAACTTCATCGAGAACGCGGGCGGCGCGCGCTCCGCGGACGCGCTCGCGCTGATGGCCGAGGCGAGGCGGCGCGCGCTCGAGCAGTACGGGGTCGAGCTCCAGCGCGAGGTGCAGTTCCTCGGGCCGCTCGAGCTCCCCCCGGCCGGCGAGGTGCTGGAGCTCCGCCGTCGGTAGGAGGAGAGCTGCGCGCGGCGAAGTCGGTCCCATGCGCACCGCGCCCATGCAGCTCCGGCTCGGCAGGGCGTTGGTAAAGCCTCGCCCCCGGCGTGACGGGAGCGCGCTCGCGCGTCTCGCGCCCCGCGCGCGCGTCCTACTCGTCGTCGTCGCGCTTGCCGTCGCCGTCCTCGTCGCCTACGCCATCGCCCGCTGGACTCCGGTCTTCGCGATCACGACCGTGGACGTCGAGGGCGCGCCGCCGGGGGTCGAAAAGCGCGTGCGCGGGGCGCTCCAGCCCCTCGTCGGGGCGAGCCTCGTCTCGCTCGAGCGGGGCGACGTGGAGCGGCGGCTCGCCGCCCTTCCGATGGTCAGCAGTGCAAGCTACGACCGCGCGTTCCCCCACACGCTGCGCGTTCTGGTGCGCGCCGAGCGTGCCGTTGCCGTCCTCCGGCGCGGCGCGGACTCTTGGCTGCTGTCGGCCCGGGCCCGCCTCCTGCGGCGCCTTCCACCAGGGACGAAGCGCACGCTGCCGAGGATCTGGGTCGGTCCGGAGACGACCATCGAGTTGGGCGAGACGGTCGAGGGCGGTAGCGTCCAGGCCGCGGCGGCCGCAGCGCGCGCCGCGCGCGACAGTGGTTTTGCGAAGCGAGTTGCGACCGTGAAGAGCGGCGATGCGGCGGGCGCGCGACTCGCCGGCGGGCGGACCGAGGCGGGCGAGGGGGGTCTCGTGCTCGCCCTTCGGTCCGGCGTCGAGCTTCGTCTCGGCGCCGCCCGCCACCTCGAGCTGAAGCTCGCTGTCGCCCGGCGGATCCTCCAAGCGGCTCGCCCGGCCGGCCCCCGCTCGTACCTCGATGTGACGGTTCCGGAGCGATCGGTCGCTCTCCTCATGCCTAAACCCGAAAGGTAAGGTTGGTTTCCTCATGCCTCAACCCGAAGGTTGAGGTTTAGGCTTCTTCCCTGCATTCGGTTGACAGCGAGGACATCCGCGCGTAGTCTGAGACCGAACGAGCACCCGGACTAGGCGTACGCTTTACTACAGGTTGAGGTTCCGAAGAGCGTGAGACCGCGTACTCACCAAGGCGGTAACTACCTCGCCGTCATCAAGGTCGTGGGCGTCGGCGGCGGAGGATCGAACGCGATCAACCGTATGGTGGACGCGGGCCTCACCGGCGTCGAGTTCATCGCCGTCAACACGGACGCCCAGGCGCTCGTGATGTGCGACAGCGACGTCAAGATCCAGATCGGGCCCGAGACGACCGGAGGGCTGGGCGCGGGCGCGGATCCGCAGCTCGGCCGCGCCGCGGCGGAGGAGAGCCGCGACGAGCTCAAGGACGCCCTCAAAGGGGCTGACATGGTGTTCGTGACCGTCGGAGAGGGCGGCGGTACCGGCACCGGCGGCGCCCCGGTCATGGCCGAGATCGCGCGCGGCCTCGGTGCCCTCACGGTGGGCGTTGTCACGAAGCCCTTCTCGTTCGAGGGCGGCCGGCGCGGGCAGCAAGCCGAGGCCGGAATCGAGGAGCTGCGAGACGGCGTCGACACGCTGATCGTGATCGAGAACGATCGGCTGCTGCAGGTCGTCGAGCGCACGACGACGATCATGGAAGCCTTCCGCATGGCGGACGACATCCTCCGGCAAGGCGTCCAGGGCATCACGGATCTGATCACCGTTCCCGGCGTCGTGAACCTCGACTTCGCGGACGTCCGCACGATCATGCGCGACGCCGGCTCGGCGCTCATGGGGATCGGCATCGCCAGTGGCGAGAGTCGCGCGGGAGAGGCGGCTCGGATAGCCGTCTCGTCGCCCCTCCTCGAGTCCTCCATCGAGGGGGCGACCGGGATCCTGATCAACCTCACCGGCCCTCCCGACCTGGGTCTGTTCGAGGTGAACGAGGCGGCCGAGGTCGTTACGAGCTCGGCCGACAAGACGGCGAACGTCATTTTCGGCGCCGTCATCGACGAGTCGCTGGCGGACGAGGTGCGAGTGACCGTGATCGCGACCGGGTTCGGCGCCGCGCGGCAGCGGCGCCGGCGCGAGGCAGGTGTGCGAGCGGAACCGCTCGCGGTGCGCCCCAGGCAGCGTGAGACTCGCGACCGCGAGGGCTTCGAGGTCCCGGACGAGCTCCTGGACGTCCCGAGCTTCCTCCGCGAGGAATAGACGGCGCCGCTTCGCGGCCTCGCGCCGGCAACGGCTGCACTAGCATCCTGCGCGTGCAGACGACGCTTCTGCGGACACCTCTCTACGAGCGTCACGTCGCGCTCGGGGCCCGGATGATCCCCTTCGTCGGCTGGGAGATGCCCGTCCAGTACGACGGCGTCGTCGTGGAGCACAAGGC
>JALZFG010000194.1 GCA_030861645.1 Actinomycetota bacterium | reverse complement strand
GACGGCAGCCGACACGAGGCTGATGCGGGCGCTCGTGGGCTGGACCGCGAAGGGCGGAGCCGAGGGGCTCCTCTGCGCGGCGTCGCCCGAGGGGCTCGGCGTCGCTCTCAAGGTCGAGGACGGCGCGTCCCGCGCGGTTCCGCCCGCGCTCGCGGCGTTCCTCGCCAGGCTCGGCTACCCGCTCCCGGGCTTCGCCTCGGAACCTCTCCTCAACAGCCGGAAAGAGGTCGTCGGGAAGATCGTGAGCCGCCCGGGATGACCGCGAAATGGCCTTTTCAGCCGTGATCGACGGTGCTAGATTGGCGCCGCGAAGGAAGAGCCGGCGGCGCGCCACCGGCTCTTTCTCGTCATAAACGACCCCCGTCCCCGCGCGAGAAAGTCGAGGTCCGATGCTCACGGTCGACATTTCTCTCCCGGACGTCGAAGAGCTCCACAGGCTCGTCCAGGACGGACAGGAGAAGGGGTTTGTCACCTACGACGAGATCGCCAACGTCCTCGAGGAGGTCGAGCTCAACAAGGAGCAGATCGAGGACCTCTACACCTTTCTGATCGACCACGGCGTGGAGTTGGTCGAGGGCGAGCAGCACAAGCACCCGCCCCACGAGCAACCACCGCCGCCGGAGGAGGAGAAGGTTCCGAAGCTCGACCTGACCGTCGAGCCCTCACTCGACTCGCTGCGGCTCTACCTCCGCGAGATCGGGAAGGTTCCGCTCCTGACCGCCGACCAGGAGGTCTACCTAGCGAAGCGCATCGAGCGCGGCGACATGTCGGCGAAGACCCAGATGATCGAGGCGAACCTACGCCTCGTCGTGTCGATCGCGAAGACCTACCTCGGCCGCGGGCTCTCGTTCCTCGACCTCATCCAGGAGGGGTCGCTCGGGCTCATCCGCGCCGTCGAGAAATTCGACTACCGCAAGGGCTACAAGTTCTCGACCTACGCGACGTGGTGGATTCGGCAGGCGGTCACGCGCGCGATCGCCGACAAGGCGCGGACGATCCGAATTCCCGTGCACATGGTCGAGAAGCTGAACAAGGTCGTTCACATGGAGCGCCAGCTCATCCAGCGGCTCGGGCGCGAGCCGCAGCCGGACGAGATCGCGGCGGAGCTCGACATGGCGACGGAGGATGTCCGCGAGATCCTGCGGATGGCACAGCTCCCCGTCTCCCTCGAGAAGCCGCTCGGGGAGGACGAGGAGTCGGCGCTCGGCGACTTCGTCGAGGACGAGCAGGCGGCGTCGCCCTTCGACACGGCGTCGCTGTCGCTTCGCCGCGAGGACATCGAGAACGCGCTCGCCTCCCTCCCCGCGCGTGAGCGCAAGGTGCTCGAGCTTCGCTACGGGCTGCAGGGCGCGCCTCCCTCGACGCTCGAGGAGGTCGGACGCGCGTTCGGCGTGACGCGTGAGCGCATCCGCCAGATCGAGAACAACACGTTGAAGAAGCTCGAGTCGCTCCCGGAAGCTCAGGCCCTCCGCGACTGCGTCTGAGGGCCCGTCGGCGTCGCCTCCGTCCGCTCGAACGGGACGAAGAGGCGGCAATGCGGGCACTTGAACCCCCGCTGCCGACCCGTCTCGTCGACGAACGCGGGCGCGGTGAATGCCTTGCCGCAGTGCGGGCAGGTGACGGAGTACTGCGCTCTGTCCCCACTGTCAGCCACCGCCGCCAGGGTAGCCGAAGGGGTCGTAGATCCGATCGCCGATCCGCGCCAGCGAGAACGGCTGCGAGGTGACGCCGCCGACGCGAGCGCGAACGTACCGACCCCGGATCGTCGTTCGTCTCGGCTTCCGCGGCATGCGCGCCCGGTAATGCGCCTTCACCTCCGCGCGAGAGAGCGGGAAGTCGTACACCGCCACCTCGTCGACGAGGCCGCGCAGGTGCCCTGCGGGCGCGGGGTCGTAGCCGATGCGCGCCGGCGCCACACCCTCGAGCCGCTCGAAGACACCGCTCGCCGCCAGGGCGCCGTCGATATAGAGCCGGCCCGTCGAGCCGTCGTAGGTATAGACGAGGTGGTGCCAGACGCCGTCGTCGACGCGTTGCGGGCTCGTGAGCGCGAACGAGTCGTAGGCACGCGCGCGCCCGTCGTCCGAGAGACCCAGGAAGACGTAGTGGCTCATCGCGTCGCGGTTGCTGAACGCTGCCGCTCCCCTCGCGAGCGGCCCGCGAGCCTTGAGCCAGAGCTCGACCGTCCGCGGCGACGGGAGGGAGCCCAGCGACACCTCGTCGTCGACGCCGTCGAGCGAGACAGCGGTGTCG
>JALZFG010000160.1 GCA_030861645.1 Actinomycetota bacterium | reverse complement strand
GCCTCGTGGCGAGGGGCGCGACGGCTACAGGCGCTTGTCGACGACCTTGCAGTGGTACTTCGACGAGGCGATCTTCTGCAGCGACCCGACGAACGGGAACGTCTTCAGCTTCTTTTGCATGTCGGTCGCCATCTTCGTCACGCACTTCGCGTTCCTCGGCGTGACGAGAAGCGACTTGACGATGTTGTTCTTGGGGACCTTTTTCCCCTTCGCGATCTTGAACGCGACGTTCGCGAACGCGTAGCCCGTCCAGTAGGGCGAGTACAGCTCCGTCGCGAAGAGGCGGCCCTTGACGACCTCGTTCAGGAAGATGCCGTCGACGGAGACGAAGATGATGCAGCTCGAGTTCTGCTTCCAGTTCCTCTTCTGCGTGCAGACGCGGTTTTGCCGTTCAGCGACGTTCACCGCGGGAACGGCGATCGTGTCGCTGAGGCCGTAGACCATCGACAGGTTGGGGTACTTGACGAGCCAGTTCTGCATTGTGGCGGCGGCCTTGTCGGCCGTCCAGTCCGTCGGCTGGCGGGCGACGATGCTGACGCCCCGCTGCTTCTTCATGTAGTCGACGAAGCCCTTCGCGCGCAGGTCGCTTGCCGGCTGACCCAGGATCCCCTCGAGCACGGCGATCCTCCCGGAGACTCGCCCGTAGCGCTGCTTCAGCAGCTTGACGGCATTCTTCGCCGCCACGCGACCTGAGCGGATCTCGTCGAACACCACGCTCGCGTTCGCGGACGGCATCGCCGCGTAGACGCTCAGCACCTTCGTGCCCTTGCTACGCGCGTACTTCACCGCGGAAACGAGCGCCTTGGGGTCCACCGGGTTCAGCATGACGACGTCGACGCCCTGGTTCGCGAGCTGCCGCAGCGTCGCCGACTGGGTCGAGGGGTTGGACTGTCCGCTGACCGCCTTGAACTTGAAACCGACGTGGCTGCCGTACGTCGCCGCCGCCTTGTGCTGCGCATCCCAGTATGGGTTGCCGGAGCCAAGCTCGAGCCAGACGATGGACGGCTTCGCTGCGCGTTTGCCCGTACCCGCGAGCGAGAACGAGGGCACCGTGATCGCGAGTGCGAGCGCGAGCACACCGAGACCGAGCGCGCCTCGCCTCCGGGTCCTGACGACCTTCATCTACTGCCTCCTCACGAAAAGGGATCGAGACCGCTGCACGGGCGGCATACTATACGGTCGATCCCCGACCTGAAAGGCATGCAGCGTGTCTAGCAGTACGACAGCTTCCCTGCACGAGCTCGCGCCGGTTCAGCCGCTCCCGCGCCTCAGTCTCTTCGAGGGGCTCGCCGCGCAGCTGGAGGAGTGGATCCTCTCCGGCCGGCTCGAGGCTGGAGCGAAGTTCCCTTCCGAGGATTCGCTCCGTCGGCAGTTCGGCGTCAGCCGTCCCGTCGTGCGCGAAGCGCTCGCGCGGCTGCGCGAGCGAGGGCTGATCGAGACGGTGAACGGGAGCGGGACGTTCGTCAAGCACCCGGACGCCGACCACCTGATGGACGCGCTCGTCCGCCACCTGCGGGTGGCGATGGGCGACACGGAGTCGATTCACAAGGTGTACGAGGCGCGGCTCGCGATCGAGACCGCGAGGAGATCGCGGCACGCCTCGCCGACATGCGCGCTCAGCGCCGCGACGCCACTCGCTGGACGGCGGCCGATCTCGGCTTCCACCTTGCCGTCGCGCGCGCATCGCACAACCCCTTCCTCTCTACACTGCTCGAGCCGCTCGTCAAGGTCATCGAGCGGGCGATCATCGAGAGCTTCAGCAGCCGCGCGGCGGTCGCGGCTGGGCTGCGGGCGCATGAGCAGCTCTGGCAGGCGATCAACGAGCGGCACGCCGACGGCGCCGAGCAGGCCATGCGCGACCACCTACTCGACTCCGAGCGACGCTTCGCGCGCGTCCGCTCACGGCGGCGTCGAAGCGCGAATCGATGAGGATCACCGACGTCGCCCTCTGGAAGGTCGATGCCAGCTGGCGGAACTGGGTCTTCCTGCGCGTGGACACGGACAGCGGTATCGCGGGCGTCGGCGAGTGCACGGTCGAGGGGCGGGAGAACGCGGTCGAGGGCGCGATCGAGGACATGGGGCGGAAGGTGCTGGGCCGCGACCCGCGGCGGATCCGCGAGCTCCATGACGTGCTGACGCGCCACGGTTACTGGGATGCCGGTCCCGTCGTCTCGTCGGCCGTCGGCGGCCTCGAGATGGCGCTCTGGGACATCCTGGGCAAGAGCTTCGACGCTCCCGTGCACTCGCTGCTCGGTGGACGCGTCCGCGACTCCGCTCGCGTCTACTCGAACG
This sequence comes from Actinomycetota bacterium, assembly GCA_030861645.1. GTDB lineage: Bacteria > Actinomycetota > Thermoleophilia > Gaiellales > Gaiellaceae > JALZFG01. Next base: position 1,663 of record JALZFG010000160.1, on the reverse strand, counting down.
CCTGGTACTTTGGCGCGGAGACGGCGGAGGAGTTCGGCGAGCGTGCGGCCGAGACCGTCAGCGGCGGGTACACCGCGCTCAAGTTCGACCCCTTCGGTTCGGCGGGCCTCGCGATCTCGGAGGAGGAGCTGGCCCAGGCGGTGGCCCGTGTCGAGGCCGTGCGCGAAGCCGTCGGCCCGCGCGTCGCGTTGCTGATCGAGGGGCACGGGCGCTTCGCCGTCGAAAGCGCGCTGCGCGTCGGCCGGGCGATCGAGCGGTTCGACGTGCGCTTCTTCGAGGAGCCCGTGCCGCCCGGCGACTTCTCAGCGCTGCGCCGCGTCGCGAATGCTGTCCGCGTGCCGATCGCGGTCGGCGAGCGCTGCTACGGGGCGCGCGAGTGCGCCGCGGCGATCCGTCTGGGAGGCATCGCGGTCATCCAGCCCGACGTGATCCACGTCGGCGGGATCGGCCCGCTGCTCTCGGTTGCAACGGCGGCGGAAACGGCGTTCGTCGCGTTCGCTCCCCACAACGCTTCCGGACCCATCGCGACCGCTGCGACGCTCCAGGTCGCGGCAGTGGCCCCGAACCTGCTCATACAGGAGATGTTCGCGCCGCTCGACGCGCCGTGGCGCGACGCGGTGGCGCGCCCCCCGATCGAGATCGAGGCCGGCCACGTCGCGATTCCGGAAGGGCCGGGTCTTGGGATAGAGCTCGACGAGGCGGAACTCCTCAAGCACCCGTTCGTGCCGCGCGACCTTGACCTGTTCGCCGACGAGTCGATCCTGAATCGCTCCGTGCTCCCCGAGGAGGCGAGCGCGGTCGACGCCTGAACGGCTTCTACACACACCTGCCACGGCGCGCCGTGTTCGAGCAGGGCGACGTCTACCGCGTCGCCTACGACGAGGAGCGGCAGGCGCGCCGGCGCGTGCGGCTCGCGATCCTCGGCGCGGGGGGCGTCGCGCAGGCCAAGTACCTCCCGGCGCTCGCTCGGCTGCAGAGCATGTGGGAGCCGCTGGAGCTCGTCGGGCTGAGCACCATCGACCGGTCGCAGGCCGGGAAGCTGGCCGAAGTGTGGCGCGTCCCCGTCTACGCGGACAGCGAGGCGCTCCTGCGTGAGCACGCCCCCGACGCGGTGCTCGTCACAAGCTCCGATGAGGCGCATCGAGACCTCACGCTCGCGGCGCTCGAGGCTGGAGCACACGTCCTCGTCGAGAAACCCATCGCCCGAACGCTGGCGGACGCCGCGCTGATGTGCCAAGCGGCTCAAAGGGCCGGCCGGACGCTGCTCACCGTTTGCAACAAGCGGTATTCGCCGCCATACGCGGAGGCCCGCCGGCTTGTTACAGCGGAAATCGGCCGACCCTCCCTCTTTAGCGGGAAGTTCGTTCTCGGCTACGGCAACGTCGACCTGCTTGCTGCGGGGACGGTGCACATGTTCGACCTCGCGCGCTTCTTCATTGGCGACGTTGCGCGCGTGACGGCGACTGCGGCGCAAGCGAGCCGCGAGAGCATCGTCGTAACGCTGGAGCTCGCCGACGGTGGCGTCGGTCTGGTGCTGACGAGCGCGGCAGCGCTCAGCCTCCATCCGTGGGAGCGGGTCGAGATCTTCGGCGACCGCGCGTGGGTCGCAGTCGAGGATCAGTGGACGCTCAGCCTGCACAGCGGCGAGTACGAGCCGGCGCGG
>JALZFG010000113.1 GCA_030861645.1 Actinomycetota bacterium | reverse complement strand
CCCTCCAGCAGGCCCGCCTCGCGCCACGCGCTCCGGTACATCGAGGGGAGCTCCCCGCCGTCCTGGTGCGCGAGCAGCCGCTCGAGCCCCTTGATCAGTGCCTCGCGCTCGTCCGGACTCGGCTCGGGCGTGATCTCGACGTGCACAGGCGTACGTTTAGCGGACGTCGCCACCAGGCACGACGGAACCATGAGCAAGAAGGGAAAGAACGTCGAGCGGCTGGAGAGCCCGCCGAATCCCGACCAGATGGCAAAGCGCGGGACGCAAAACGTCCCGGATCCGCAGAAGAAGTCGAGCGGTCACGGCAAGAAGACCGCCGACAAATGGAACCAGTAGCAGTAGCGAGAACGCTCTGCCGTCAAAGGGGGATGTTGCCGTGCTTGCGCGGCGGGCGCGGCTCTCGCTTCGTCAACGACGTCTCGAGTGCGTCGATGAGGGTCGGCCTCGTGCGTCGCGGCTCGATCACCTCGTCGACGTAGCCCCGCTCCGCCGCTGTGTAGGGGTTCGCGAAGCGCGACCGGTAGTCCGCGATCAACTCTGAGCGCCGCGCCTCCGGGTCCTCGGCGTCCTCGAGGTCCTTGCGGAAGACGATGTTGACCGCGCCCTCCGGGCCCATGACGGCGACCTCCGCTGTCGGCCAGGCGAAGTTGAAGTCGGCGCGGATGTGCTTCGAGCTCATGACGTCGTACGCGCCCCCGTACGCCTTGCGCGTGATGATCGCGAGCTTCGGCACCGTCGCCTCCGCGTACGCGTAGAGCAGTTTCGCCCCGTCGCGGATGATCCCGCCCCACTCCTGCGCCGTCCCCGGCAGGAACCCGGGCACGTCGACGAACGTGACCAGCGGGATGCTGAACGCGTCGCACGTGCGGACGAAGCGCGCCGCCTTCGCCGACGAGTCGATGTCGAGGACGCCGGCGAGCGAGCGCGGCTGGTTCCCCACGACGCCGACAGGGTGGCCGCCGAGGCGCGCGAAGCCGCAGACGATGTTCTCGGCGAACCGCTCCTGGATCTCGAGGAAGTCGCCGTCGTCGAAGACGCGCTCGATCACCTGCTTCATGTCGTAGGGCTTCGCCGGGTCGTCCGGAATCAGCGTGTCGAGGGCGACGTCCTCACGCCCGCGCGGATCGGAGGGCTCGCTGTACGGCGGCGGGTCGAGATTGTTCTGAGGGAGAAACGAGAGCAGGTAGCGGGCGTCGTCGAGACACGACTCCTCGTCGGGCGCGATCAAGTGGGCGACGCCGGATTTCGAAGCATGCGTCGCGGCGCCGCCGAGCTCCTCGAACGTCACCTCCTCTCCCGTGACCGTCTTCACCACGTCGGGACCGGTGATGAACATGTAGGACGTGCCCTCCACCATGAGGATGAAGTCGGTGATGGCGGGCGAGTACACGGCGCCGCCGGCGCAGGGCCCCATCACCAGGCTGATCTGCGGGATCACTCCCGAGCACTGGACGTTTCGCCAGAAGATCTCCGCGTAGCCCGCGAGCGAGACGACGCCCTCCTGGATGCGCGCGCCGCCGGAGTCGTTGATCCCGATCACGGGACACCCGTAGCGCCGCGCCAGGTCCATCACCTTGCAGACCTTCTCGGCAAAGACCTCCGAGAGGCTGCCGCCGAAGACCGTGAAGTCCTGCGAGAAGACGAAGACCTTTCGGCCGAAGATCGTTCCGTAGCCGGTAACGACGGCGTCGCCCCACGGCCGCCGCTCCATCATCCCGAACTCAGGGTTTCGGTGGCGCACGTAGCGGTCGAGCTCAACGAACGAGCCAGTGTCGAGCAGCCGCTCCAGGCGCTCGCGCGCGAGCAGCTTTCCCTGCGCCCGCTGCCGCTCGACCGCGCGCTCGCTGCCCGCGTGGAGCGCCTCCTCCCGAAGCTGCTGCAGGCGCTCGAGCTTCGCTTGCGTGGTCTCGGCCGAGTCCTCCGTCTTCGCCACACGCGGAGCGTACAAGCGCTACCTCTGCGTCTTCACGGGTCCGTCCCGCAGCTGACCCTCAACGTCGCTGGGGAACCCAGCCCTACGCGTCCTGCTGCTTACGCGTGTCGAGCTCCGCTTGCGCCTTCTCCGCTAGCTCGCGCAGCCAGTCGCTGTTCGAGCCGGGGCGCCGGATCGGCCTTCCGCGAGCCCGCTCGAGGTCGGCGAAGCCTTGCTCGGCAAGCTGGCGGGTTCGTTCGGTATTTGCCCGCGAGCGTCGGCGCTCCGCCTCAATCTCGGCTTTCGTCTTCTTCCCCATCGTCGCCTCTCAGAAGGGCCTGGATGCGTTCGAGCAACCTCGCAATGTCGCTTACGTTGAAGAGTAGTGCCACAACCTCCTCACGCGTGATCAATCGCTCGTCGATAGCCGGAGCTTTCAGCGAGTCTCGCGCCAGCGCGCGCGGAGATAGCTCCGCTCGCTGCGCGCACAGCCACGCGCCGTGAAGGGCAAGAGGGCGGCCTGCACAAGCCGCGCCTCCGGAGTCCAGCGGTCGTGGGAGCGCGAGGTCCTCGCACTCCCACGTCGCCCCGAACGGGATGCCCGCGTTCCCCGTGACCGTTACGCCAGCGCCGCGATCACCGCGTCACAGTCAAGAACCGCACGCTGGCCGGCCTCCTTCAGGACCTCGAACCCACGCTCGAAGCCGAGCCACTCGCCCGTCGGCGTCGAACGTCAGCCGGAAC
>JALZFG010000038.1 GCA_030861645.1 Actinomycetota bacterium | reverse complement strand
CCGTCCAGCCCGTGTACGTCGGCTGGATCCACGAGAGGCCGCCGTCAAAGGAGAAGTACACGCCCGAGAGGCCGACGGGGGCGATGAAGTCGTCACAGCGGGCCTCCGAAAGCGCGATGCTCTCCGGGCACGGCTGTTGATCGATGAAGTCGTTCGTTCCGGAGACGAGCAGGTTCGGCTGGTGCGCGTCCATCGCTACCGCCGGCTCGTTCTGGTGATTGCGCGGCGTCAAGTCGGGCGGGCTGCCCACCGTGACCTGGGCGTCAGCCGCAAGCGCCGCCGGCGCCGCCACGGCAAGCGCAAGCGATGTCACGCCCACACAGAGGCTCTTCAGCTTCACTTTCACACCTTTCGTTCGAGATTGGTCGCGACTGCCCGGGAGAAGGTCGCGACTCACGGCAGATTCCGGCGAACTTGGGCGGTGCTCGAGCCTCGGGTGTCCTGGCCATTACGCCTGCAACACCGAAAGCAGGAGGAGGTGCGGGCTCCGCGTGCTCTCCGTCGAGGACGTCCCTTCAGGCGCGACGTTGCGTTCCGGTGCCGCATGCGCCGAGTGGACCCGCAGACGATCCCCCTCCTGTGACACGCGCCACACGCGGCGCGAGTATGACACCCCGCTTCCGGCTGTGCCAAGGTGCCCGCCGGCGCACGGTCGGCGGTCAGGCCGTATCGAGCGCGGGCTCGCCGACGGCTTCCCGCTTCGGGCGCCGCTTGTTCGGGATGAGCAGCGCGGTGAGGGCGCCGAGGGCGACGACGATCGCGCCCACCCACGTCGCGACGACGAGGCCGTCCGTGAAGGTCTCGGGCGACTCGTAGCCGCCGTAGCGGGAGAAGATCGAGGCGAGGACGGCGACGCCGAAGACGCCTCCGACCTCGCGAATCGCGTTGTTGGTGCCGGACGCCTTGCCCTCCTCGCTCGGGCGAACGGCGCTCAGCACGACGTTCGCGACGGGCGCGAAGAAGAGCGCCATCCCCGCTCCGGAGAGGACGAACGGCCCGACCAGCTCCATGTAGCCGACGGTCGCCGTCGATGCTGCGGCGATCCAGGCGAGCCCGGCGGCCTGCAGGGAGAGGCCGAGCGCCATCAGCGGCCGGCCCCCGATCCGGTCGGACAGGGCGCCCGCGAGCGGCGCGATGAACATCGGCATCGCCGTCCACGGCAGCACGCGCAAACCCGCCTCGAGCGGCGAGAAGCCCTGCGCCGTCTGGAAGAACTGCGTCAGCAGGAAGATCGAGCCGAACATCCCGAAGTACATGAAGAGGGACGCTCCGTTCGCCGCCGCGAACGCCCGCTCCTTGAAGAAGCGCATCGGCAGCATCGGCTCTCGCGTCCGCAGCTCCCAGTTGACGAAGGCGACGAGGAACGCCGCGCCGAGCGCGAGCGCGCCAACGATCGTCGGGCTCGACCAGCCGTCGGAGTTCCCGTTCACGAGACCCCAAACGAGCCCGAAGAGTCCCGCGCTTGCCAGGCCCAGTCCACGGAGGTCGAGCGCCTTGTCCGGGCCATACGTCTCCTTCAGCCGCCGCAGCGCGAGCGGGACGACGGCGAGGCCGAACGGCACGTTCAGCCAGAAGATCCACTGCCAGGCGATGCCGTCGACGATCGCGCCCCCGACGAGCGGCCCCATCGCGACGGCGAGGCCGGCGACTCCGGACCAAGCCCCGAGCGCCACGCCACGGCGGTCGCCGGGGAAGGCGGCGCTGAGGATCGTGAGCGTCAGCGGCGTGACGATCGCGCCCCCGACGCCCTGCACGGCGCGCGCCGCGATCAGCCAGTCGATGGAAGGCGCGAGCGCGGCGGCGGCCGAGGCGAGCGTGAACAGCGCCATCCCGAGCACGAACAGCCGCCGGCGCCCGAAGCGGTCGCCGAGCGCGGCGCCGGTGAGCAGGAACACCGCGAAGGTGAGCGTGTAGGCGTTCACCGTCCACTCGAGCTCCTCGATTCCGGCGCCGAGATCCACACGGATCACGGGCAGCGCCGTCGAGACGACGAGGTTGTCGAGCACCACCATGAAGAGCCCGACCGAGGTGATCACGAACGTCCAGAGCGTCTGTGCCTTCGGCGTCACTTCTCTCGCCTCCTCTCTTCCTAGTGAGTCGTCACTTACTTCGATGCGGAAAAAAACGCCACTAGGCGCTCGACTCTTCCCGGCAGCCCTCGACGAGGCGCTTCGCCCATCGCTCGCGGGCGTGCAGGAGATCCATCGACGCGATCACGTTCAGGAGCATCCCCTGCGCCGTGAAGCGCCTCACGCTCGCCGCATCGGCTCCCGACGCCTGCTCGACGAAGCCCACGAGCTCTCCGAACCTGCGGCGTACGACCTCGCGAACCTCCGCGTCGTCCACCGCGGCCGCGTATGACTGCATCTGCGCCTGCAGGAGCGTCCGGTCCTGGAGCAGCTCCATGTAGGCCTCGCCCATCGCGCGGAGGGCGTCCTGTCCGTGGCGATTCTCGGCCGCCTGCCTGAACCGCTCGAGCGTCAGCCGGAAACCGGCCTCGACGCACGCAAGGAACAGGTGCTTCTTCGTGCCGAACAGGCGGAAGAGGTAGGGCTGTGAGACGCCGGCGCGCGCGGCAATGCGCTCCGTCGAGGTGCCGTGGTAGCCGCTCCGCGCGAACTCCTCGCGCGCGACCTCGAGAATCGCCACTCGCCGCTCCTCGGCCGTCAAGCGCGTTCCCGCTGTTGCCGTCACGGTCGGAAGTTATCACTCACTTACTCACGCTGTCAATGCTGCGAAGGCGACTCCGACCGATGCGGTTCGCTAGGGTCTCGCGCTCGTGCCCGGCCGCGCCTCGATCCGAGGAGCTCTGGTCGCCCTTGCCTGCGCCGTCGTTCTCGCCGGCGCGGGCGCGTCCGCGGCCAGGTTCGACTCCCCCGGCCGGTCCATCGTCGTCGGCATCGCCGTCAACGAGAACGCCAGCGTCAGCGCGTGGCATGCATTCCCCATCGCGAGGCGCGGCGGGGCGCGCGGGACCTACGTCGCCTTCACGTGGAGCCAGCTCGAGCCCAGCCCGCGGCGCTACCGCCTCGGCGAGATCGCGGGCCTGCGGACGCTCGCGCGAGAGCGCGGGCTGAAGCTGCTGGTCAACCTCGCCGTCGTGAACGGCCCGGTCCGCGAGACACCGCGCGACCTCGCCGACGAGTCGTTCGACTCCCCCCGGCTGATCGCGCGATTCCGGCGGCTCGTCGCGGCGATCCGCCCGTTCCTCGCCCCGTACGTGGTCTTCCTCTCGGTCGGGAACGAGGTCGATCTGTACCTCGGCCCGCGCAACGCCGCCTGGGGCGCGTACCGGCGCTTCTACGCGCGGGCGGTCGCGGCGCTCCACGCCGCCGCCCCGCGCCTCAAGGTCGGCGTCTCGACGACCTTCGCCGGAACCACGAGGACGTTCCCGCGCCTGGTCGCGCGGTTGAACGCGGCGAGCGACGTCGAGATCGTGACCTACTACCCGCTAGCG